>JBGCFK010000280.1:0-6607 GCA_045106875.1 Paracoccaceae bacterium
TATTCTACTGATCAGGGCCGAACCGACACCCATATGGGTGCTGGTCTTCTATCCAACCGTGGGCGCAGTGCTGGCAAACATCGCGAGTCGGACAAGCCCGTTAACCAAGGATATCGCGAGGGTCGAGACCAGCGTTATTGCGGCTGCGGCCATCTTTGTGCTGGCCTGCCTGGTCAACCTGCTGCTGATCGAATTGCTGGTCACCGAGATCCGGGCTGGTCTCACAGTTCGTCAACCGGCATCACAGCGCTGGTCGCTGGTGGTGCTGTCCGCGGTTTCCGTTCTACTCTGGTGGGCCCTGGAACGCCGGCTCACCCGGATGCGGGAAAGCGCGGCACAGGAGCTTTTGCGAAAGAGCGAAGGCAAGATCACCGCCAGAGACGATCACCAGCTTTCACCTCGGCATACAGATGAGCAACTTCGGAACCATAGCCGTTGAAAAGCAGCGTCGGGATGCGCTCCTCAGTCCCGAGCACGCGCTCGGTGGCCTGACTCCAACGTGGATGCGGAACCTCAGGGTTCACATTGGCCCAGAACCCATACTCCTTGGCCTGAAGCTCTTCCCAGAAGCTGACCGGCCGTGTGTCCGTGAACGTTATACGGTCAATCGACTTGATGGACTTGAAGCCATACTTCCATGGCAGGTGCAGGCGCATGGGCGCGCCGAACGGCTTGTGCAGCACCTTGCCATAAGCACCGACAACCATCAGGGCCAGCGGGTTTGTGGCTTCTTCGATCGTGACACCCTCGGTATAGGGCCATGGGTACCAGTGCTGACGCTGGCCGCGCGCCATCTCGGGGTTCTTGAACGTCTGGAACTGAACGAATTTAGCACCTGACGTGGGTTTGGCGAGTTTCACCAGTTCTGCCAGTTCAAACCCGATCCACGGCACGACCATGGACCACGCTTCGACGCAGCGATGGCGGTAGACGCGTTCCTCGATGGGCATCTTGGCGATCAGTTCCTCGATCCCAATCTCCATCGGCGTTTCGACCATTCCATCGATTTTGATGGTCCAAGGATCTGTTTCAAGAGCCTCGGCAGCATCGTGGATCTGCTTGTGCGACCCGAACTCGTAGAAATTGTTGTAGGTCGTGTTGACCTTCTCGGGTGTCACCGGGCGACCGGGATCGACATAGTCGGGGTTCTTGGCAGCCTCTGGCGACCATGCGTCACCTGGAGGAGCAGCCGAAGCAATGCGCGGAAGCGCCGTGCTGGCAGCCAAAAGGCCGGCACCTGCCAGCCACTGACGACGGTTCAGAAAAACCTGTTCCGGCGTCGTCATGCGTTCGGGCAGCGACCAGGATGGCGGGGTGATATTCCACATGTACTCTCTCCCTGTTTCCGGACGATGTAATCGCGGTCGACGCTTATACAAAGACAAGCTTGCTCACATCTGTATCAGATGTGTTTCGAAAAAAGTCGGGAAGGGTGGCCGTCGACGCCGGTCAGTCCAAGACGAAATCCGCTTCGGAATAGCCCTGCAGGTACAACAGCGCTGTCAAATCGCCGTATTCAATGGCGCAGTCGGCAGCGTCGGCGACCACAGGTTTGGCTCGAAATGCAACGCCCAGACCGGCAGTTTCGATCATACCCAGGTCGTTCGCACCATCGCCAACGGCCAAGGCTTCTGCCAGCAAGATGCCTTGCGCTGTGGCAAGCTCGTTCAGAGCCTCGATCTTTGCCGCCCGCCCCAGCACCGGTTCGGTGACCTTGCCGTTGAGCTTTCCGTCTTCAAAGAGCAGCACGTTGGCGCGGTTGTGATGGAAACCTGCCGCTGCGGCAACACGCTCGGTGAAGAAGGTGAAACCGCCTGATACCAGCGCCGTATACGCCCCGTTCTCAGTCATGGTTCTGACCAGAGTGCGCGCGCCGGGATTGAGATTGACGCGTGCTTCGTAGACATCCTGCAACCGCTCGGCAGCCAAACCTTTCAACAACGCAACGCGTGCAAGCAGGGCGTCCTCGAACGAGATCTCGCCGCGCATGGCAGGTTCGGTGATGGCGACGACCTGTTCACGCACACCTGCAAAGTCGGCCACTTCGTCGATGCATTCGACAGGGATCATGGTCGAGTCCATGTCGGCAATCAGAAGCTTCTTGCGGCGGCCTTCGAGAGGTACGCAGTTTGCGTCGACGGGCAGGCCGACGGGCTCGATCTGCTGGAACGTCTCGACCGGGATTTCCGCTGCAGACGCGGAAAGCCTGCGCGGAGCACCCACACCCTCCAAAGCCTGGCAGGCCTCGAAGATCGTTTCGTCTTCCAGACCAATGGTCGGAGAAGCCGTCAGAACAACGACATGGCTCATGTCACATCTTACTCCGCACCGAATGCCGTCGCAGGTTCATCCATCTTCACTGGCGATGCAGATGTGCCATTGCCCTATTCAGCCGCCGAGACCTGAGTTTGGGGTTGCGCACCTTCCAACCCCTCGGCCAGAAGAAATGCCAGCTCGAGCGCCTGCGACGCATTCAGACGAGGATCGCAAGCCGTATGATATCGCGCGCGAAGATCCTCGGACGTCACTTCATGCATGCCGCCCATGCATTCGGTCACGTCCTGACCAGTCATCTCAAAGTGAACGCCGCCCGCATATGTGCCCTTCGCCTGATGGACATCGAAGAACTCGCGGACCTCTTGCAATACCAGATCGAAGGGTCGGGTCTTGTAACCCGAGTCCGATTTCACCGTATTGCCGTGCATCGGGTCGCAGGACCAGACGACCTTGCGCCCTTCGCGCTCGACCGCGTCGATCCAGCCGGGCAGATGGTCGGCAACCTTGCCGGCACCTGTGCGGCAGATAAGCGTCAATCGTCCGGCTTCGTTCTCGGGGTTCAGCTTGTCGATCAGTTCCAGCAACCCGTCGGCATCCAGCGATGGGCCGCATTTCAGCCCGATCGGATTTATAACCCCACGGCAGAACTCGACATGCGCGCCATCGGGCTGGCGCGTACGATCCCCGATCCAGAGCATATGGCCAGAGCCTGCCACCCACTCGCCGGATGTCGAATCGAGACGCGCCAGCGGCTCCTCGTACTCCAACAGCAAAGCCTCATGGCTGGTGTAGTAGGACACACCGCGCAGCTCGTGCGTGTTGTCCGAGGTCACGCCGGTCGAGCGCATGAAGTCCACGGAATCCTGGATCCGTCCGGCCAGCTTCATGTAGCGGTCGGATTGCGGGCTGTCATTGGCAAAGCCAAGGTTCCAAGCGGCTACACGGGCCAGATCGGCATAGCCGCCCTGAGCGAACGCGCGCAGCAGGTTCAGCGTCGCCGCCGACTGCAGATAGGCCTGCTCCATCCGCGCGGGATCGGGGATCCGGGCTTCAGGTGTGAAGTCGAACCCGTTGATGATGTCACCACGATAGGACGGCAGTTCGACGTCGCCCACTTTCTCGGTGTCCGAGGATCGTGGCTTGGCAAACTGTCCCGCCATGCGGCCAACTTTGACGACCGGTTTGTGCGCCGCGAAGGTCAGCACGGCTGCCATCTGCAGGAACACACGGAACGTGTCGCGGATATTGTCGGCATTGAATTCGGCAAAGCTTTCGGCGCAATCGCCGCCTTGCAGCAGGAACGCACGGCCCTCGACCACTTCTGCCAACCTCGCCCGCAGGTCGCGCGCTTCGCCTGCAAAAACCAGAGGCGGATAGCTCGCCAGTTTGCCAGTCACTTCGGCCACAGCGCCAGAATCCGGATATTGCGGCATCTGTAGCCCAGGTTGGTTGCGCCAGCTTTCACGGGTCCAATTCGCGGTCATTGCTTCCATCTCCGATTCACCCATTCGGGCCGCCCATATAGCCGAGGGATCAGTAGGTTACCATCCCTGTCCAAAACTGTGACTGTCCGATCAGATATCCACGCTTGACCCCGCGAAAAACTCGGTGAAAGGATCGCGGCAAACATATTCAAGCTAGGGAAGTTACGCAGCAGATGGTTTCAAGCCCATCAGAGGTCCCCGAGAAGACACGAGAGTTTGTCTTTCTTCTGGTGCCCGAATTTTCGATGATCGCATTCGCCGCAGCGATCGAGCCGCTACGGATCGCCAATCGCATGTCGCGTCGGCCGCTCTTCGCGTGGCGCCTTGCGTCGGATGGACAGAGGACGGTCGAATGCTCGAACGGCTGTACAGTGGCCCCTGACATGGACCTTGTGGACTTGCGACGTGACACATCGGTCGTGGTGTGTGCGGGCATGAACCTGCGCGATGCGATATCCCGGCCCATTCTGACTTGGCTGCGCAAGCAATCCCGCCTTGGGGTTGCCATGGGCGCAGTGTGTTCCGGGGCGCATGTGCTGGCCAAAGCAGGATTGCTGGACAACAAGCGCTGCACGATCCACTGGGAGAATCAGGCCGCCTTTGCCGAGGAGTTCCCGGAAACAGAGCTGTCGAACCTGTTGTTCTGCATTGATGAAGGTGTTTTTACCTGTGCGGGTGGCACTGCGGCTGCCGACATGATGCTGCAACTGATCGCGGGGGAACACGGATCGGACCTTGCCTCGCTGGTAGCGGACAGCCTGATCCACACACAGGTGCGCGGCGATACAGACGAACAGCGGCTATCCGTACCTGCCCGTATCGGTGTGCGCCACCCGAAGCTGGTTAGTATCATTCAGACCATGGAGCAGAACACCGAGGAGCCGATCTCGCCCTCGAACCTCGCCAAGGGCGTTGCCATGTCCACACGCCAGCTTGAGCGTCTCTTCCGCCGCTATCTGAACCGCTCGCCCAAGCGCTATTATATGGAACTGCGGCTGGACAAAGCGCGCAATCTGCTGCTCCAGACAGATATGTCGGTGATCAACGTGGCGCTGGCCTGTGGGTTTACATCGCCGTCGCATTTCTCGAAGTGCTACCGAAACCACTTTGACCGCACACCCTACCGGGAACGTGGCGCTCCTTCTGATCGCAAAGCCACAGCATGACCGACCGACCCACCGCGCCTTGCCGAGCAGACTATCCCCTGTTCCGTGAGATCACGACACGCTGGATGGACAATGACGTCTACGGACATGTGAACAACGCAGTATATTATTCGTTCTTTGACACTGTGGTCAGCGGCTATCTGCTTGAGACGGGCGCGGTGGACCCGCACAGGGGCCAGGAAAGCGGGGCCGTCATCGGGCTCGCGGTTGAATCAAAATGTAACTATTTCGCCTCCGCCGGGTTCCCGGATCTGATCACCGGCGGGCTGCGTGTTGACCGGATCGGCAACTCATCGGTTCAGTATGGCGTCGGTATCTTCGCAAACGATGAAGACCAAGCCGCGGCGGCCGGACATTTCATCCATGTCTACGTAGACGCGGAAAGCCGCCGCCCAGTGCCGATCCCGGATCATATCCGCAGGGTTCTGGACCCTTTGGTGGGCTGATCTTACCCGTACCGGGCCAAGCGAGGGCGCTGCCCTCGCGCTCCCGAGGTATTTTCAGCAAGATGAAGCCAAGCGAAGCGAGATACCAGCGAGCCGGAGTTTCGCAACCGCACAAATGGCTTGCCAAAACCTCCGCTTTTAGGAACGGTCCTGTTAACCAGTTCAAGGAGCGAGAGACACCAAAATGAAAACGCGCAAACCCATGTTCCGCCCGAACCGCCGGACTTTCCTTGCAGGGACCGGAGCAGTGGCTGCCGGGATCTCGATCCCGAAGGGCGCCTTTGCAGCGGGAAAGGTCAACTTCTACAACTGGGACACCTACATCGGTGAGACCACACTGGAAGACTTCACCAAGGCCACCGGGATCGAGGTGCAGTACGATCTTTTCGGCGACAATGACGAACTGTTCGCCAAGCTGAAGAACGGCAATCCCGGCTATGACCTGATCGTCCCGACTAACGACTATGTCGAGCGGATGCTGGTGGCCGAGATGCTTGAGCCGCTGGATCACTCGATGATCCCGAACATGTCAAATATCGACCCTAACTTCCAGGACGCTGCCTTCGATCCCGGCCGGAAATACTCGATGCCGTACATGTGGGGCACACTGGGCATCGGCTACCGCAAATCCAAGGTGGAAGGGGTGCCTGACAGCTGGGGCGCGCTCTACACCTCTGACAAGTACGCCGACAAGATCGCCATGCTGTCCACGCCTGACTACGTACTGGGCATGGCGATGAAACTGATGGGCAAGTCGCTGAATGACTGGTCAGACGAAAACATCGCCGCCGCGGTCGAGATGGTGCTGGCGCAGAAAGCGAATATCGCGGCTTTCGCTGCCGACAATGGCCAAGACCTGCTGCTGGCTGGCGAAGTCGACCTGGCGATGGAGTGGAATGGCGACATCCTCCAGACCATGGAAGAGGATGACGACATCGCATTCGTGGTGCCGAAGGAAGGCTCGCTGAAGTGGGAAGACACGCTCTGCATTCCCAAGGGCGGCCCAAACGTCGAGGGCGCGCACGCGATGATCAATTATCTGCTGGACGCAGAGGTCGGCAAGGACCTTGCCGAGTACATCTACTACGCGACGCCAAATGCGGCTGCGAAGGCGCTGACGTCCGAGGAATACCAGAGCAATCCGGCGATCTTCCCTTCGGACGAAACACGGGCCCCGTGCGAGTCCGCGATCTATCCGGGACAGGAGACTGTCTCGCGCCTCGATGCAGCCTGG
>JBGCFK010000281.1:0-4111 GCA_045106875.1 Paracoccaceae bacterium
CATACTGACGTGTCAGCTCGATCATGTCGGCAACCAGTCGGTCTTCATCAGCACGCCGAACTGGTAGCCGCCTCTGCGTCGACCGCTGCTGCCCCAAGACGCTCGGCATCGCCAGCTTCTAGCTCCGCGCGGTCTGCCAGAGCCGCAATCTCTGGGGTGTCGAGGATTTCCAGGAGATCAGGATCCGCCACTCGAAATACGCCGCCTCCCGTTTCGCACATGAGGCTGCTCAGGCGCTTCGCCGATTACATCTCGATCGAAAAGAGCCAAAGCTGGTTTGCTTTGCGTTAGCGCTCCTCCGCGCGAAATGCCCTTGGGCTGGTCCCGAATTTTGCGCGAAACGCCGTGGAGAAATTCTGCATATTCGAAAACCCATAGCGAAACGCGATCTCGCTGATTGAATGCTTGCGAAAGCGGCCATCTCGAAGGGCGTCAGAGACGCCTTCCAAACGCATCTGCCTAACGAAGGCACTGATCGATTTGCCATCTTTGGCAAAAATATCATTGAGCCGACGCACTGACATGCCGACCGCCGCGGCAACGCGATTTCGGTCCAGTTCTGGATCGCCAAGGTTTTCGCGAATATACGATTTTGCACGCAGCATGACGTGCTGCTCGGGCGAAGACAGCTCGATCTTGTCCGCACCATGGGCGGCCAATCCCGTGGCAATCAGGTCGATCAACGTGTCCTGCAACAGGGCCTGAAGGATCGGATTAGGGGCGTTCATATGCTCGGCAAAGGCCAGCACATTCTCCCTCACAAGTTTGCCAATGCCCGATTGTCCATCGATCTTGCGCGCGGTCAACATCTCTGCGTTGGGCAGGCGTTCAATCAACTTCGACGACGGCAATTGCACAACCGTTTGGCTGAAATCATTGGACAGTTCCAACGTGTAGGGATCTGTGCTGGAGTAAAGCGCCATGTCGCCGGGGGTCAGAGTGCTGGAGCGCCCAAACTGCGTGACCCGCGACGAATCGGCGGTTTGCAGGCTGAGCAGGAAATATGCCTCCGAGGCCGACCTGATGTCCCGCTTCCGCCGATTGACCGTGTGGGCGCGCCCGGTGTCCTTTGAAAGCGCCAGCACCGAGAACCGCGCAATGTCGATCAGGCCCCTGAAATTGCTACGGTCTTCCGCATCACATCCAAGCTGCACGTAGCTGTCGCAGACCGACTCCCGCCAGTAGGCAAAGCGGTCCGCGGGAGCAACGTCACGGGTATCGTAGCGGGTCTGAAGGCTCATCAAAGTTGGTCCCAAAGTTAACTAACGATGCCCTGCTCACAGAAAAACACAAGTTTTTCGGCCCAAACTCAAAAGTAAGACGCCAGAGAGTCGTGCAGCGTGGCTTTGAAAATTCAGGAGGAGCACGATGTCGACACAAGCGAAAGTTGCAGCCGTTAAGGCCGCGCCCTGCTTTCTTGATCTGGATGCGGGTATCGACAAGGCCATAGGCCTGATCGAGGAAGCCGCCAAGAACGGGGCCAACCTGATCGCCTTTTCCGAGACTTGGCTCCCGGGCTATCCCAACCACATCTGGCTGGGGCCGGTAGCGTGGCAAATGCAGTTTGTGGGACGCTACTTCGACAATTCGATTGTGGCCGGGTCGGATCAGGAAAAGCGGCTCTCCAAGGCCTGCCGGGACAACAACATCCAGTTGTCGATGGGCTGTTCCGAGCGCGACGGCGGATCGCTCTACATCGCGCAATGGCACTTCGATGAGACCGGAGAAGTGGTAAACCGCCGCCGCAAACTGAAGCCGACCCACGTGGAACGCACGGTCTACGGCGAAGGCGACGGCTCGGACCTGACGGTGGTGGAAACGAAGATCGGGCGTGTCGGCCAGTTGGCCTGCTGGGAGCATCTCCAGCCCCTTTCCAAATACGCGATGTACGCCCAGAACGAGCAGATCCATATCGCCGCCTGGCCCAACTTGGCGCTTTATGAGGGCACGGCCTACGCCCTTGGTCATCAAGTCAACAATGCAGCTTCGATGATCTATGCGGTCGAGGGCTCGTGCTTTGTGCTGGCCCCCTGCGCGCTGGTAACCAAGGACATGCAGGACATGCTCTGCGAGGGAAACCCCGAGAAGGAGGCGCTGTTCCCAGTGGGGGGCGGATACTCCGCGATTTATGCCCCTGATGGCTCCGAGATTGCCGAACGCATCCCCCACGACCAAGAAGGCATCCTTTATGCCGACATCGATCTGCACATGCTCAGCTACGCCAAGGCCGCCGCCGACCCCGCGGGCCACTACGCCAAACGCGATAGCACACGGCTTCTGATCAACCGCAGGAAGCAGCGCGCCGTCGTAAATTTCGATGACGCGTCCGGTTGGGAGGAAGTGGTCGAGGCCACGTCCCCAGCCGACGCAGCCGAATAAGCCCTGCGCAACATAGTCCGCGCACCGCGCTACGCCCTCAGAACAAGGGAGGCGACCATGACCGACAAACCACCCGCAATTCCAACCCACGAAGCGTTTTACACGGACGCGCAGCGAAAACTTCAGGAAGACAACGGAACAGCAAAGCTGTCCCACGCCGTGATCCAGGCCATCGTGCGCGATGAGCTTGAAGACTACCACATCGACTACATCCAGACGCGTGACTACTTCTTCCTGTCCACCGTCACGGCCGAGGGCGAGCCGACCGTGTCCTACAAGGGCGGCCCAGTTGGCTTCGTGAAACACCTGGGCGGCAACACGCTGGTCTTTCCAAATTACGACGGCAACGGGATGTGGCTGTCGATGGGTAATATCGATGCGGCCGCCAAGGTGGGCATGTTGTTCATGGACTTCGAGACGCCTTGGCGCATCCGCGTTCAGGGCGATGGCAGGCTTTCCAGGGACCCCGAGCTGATGGCGCATTTCCCCGGCTGTAACATGGTGGCCGTGGTCGAAGTGACGCGCGTGTTCCAGAACTGTGCGCGGATGATCCACAAGCACAAACGGATTGAGCCACACTCGGTCTATGTGCCCGACGCTGAGGGCAAGCAGCCCTTCCCCGCATGGAAGCGGATCGACGCGATCCAGGAATATTTGCACGAAAATGACATCGGCAAGGCCGAGGCACACGGCGGCACGATCACCGAAGAAGACTACATCGGCAAGGTCATGGACGGCACGTCCTGAACCCTCGGCCCAAACGGGAATTCAAACGGGAGATATCCATGAAACCGACAAGAACCCTGTATACGGGTACACTAGCGCTTTGTCTGTCTTCACTCGGATCCATCGCCATGGCCGATGGCCATGGTCCGACGTGCGGACTAAACACCGGCGAGGCCGCTACCGGAGCGCCCATCTTGGTCGGCGGCATAAACGGCAATGCCCCGCCGGGTGACTTCTCCGGCGGAACCGACGCGGCGGCGGCCTATTTCGCCTGCGTCAACGCCAACGGCGGCATCAACGGGCAGCCCATCGAATACTTGGTGGAAAACGACCAATGGAACCCTGAGCTCGCAGGGCAAGTCGCAACGAATTTGGTAATCGACCAAGGCGTTGTAGCGCTTGTCGGCAATGGATCCGTGGTCGAGATGGCAGTCAACGCAAACCTGTATCGCGACGAAGGCGTCATGGTCATGGCATCGGGCTGTGCAATCTCGGAATGCTATGAGAGTTCCAACATCGTCTCTACGAACCAGGGCCCCTTGCCCTCCGGCATCGGCGCACTGACCTACGCAGTGGAGGAACTTGGCACCCAGCATGCGGCCTGCATCGGCTTCAACATCCCCAACAACGGAGGGTGGGCCTGCGACTGGATGGCCGACTTCATGGAAAGCCAAGGCCTGCGCGGCACGTCGATCCTGATGGATCCCACGGCGGTCGATCTGAACTCCGTTTACTTGCAGGCTTTGGCCGAAGGGGCCGACACGATCCTATTGATGCTGCCAGCTGGCCCGGCGCTAGGATTGCTGAACGTGGCGGAAGAGCAAGGGGGACGTGAGATGTTTACTTGGGTGTCGCCCACCCCACTGTACGAGCCGGGCGGGACCGACATCCTGGCCGACTACTGGAACGACGACCTCTACATCCATGGCGAGGTGGCCCCCTTCGCCAGCGACGGCCCGGACAATCAAAACCGTCTCGCCGTGATGGCTGCCTACGGCCAAGAGGG
>JBGCFK010000282.1:0-3368 GCA_045106875.1 Paracoccaceae bacterium
CTTGTTCTCAGGCAAAGCCGTCACAGCGTCCCGCCACCAATCCTCAGCCACCAGCGCGCGGCGCAGCGGCGTGTCTGTCGTGGCTGGAGCGTTGTGAATGTAACGCACCGCCTCGTCGAGGCTCTCCCCCGTCAGGGATTGCAGGTAGGTCATGGCATCGGCAATCGAGAACGCCTGCCCACGCAGTTCGGCATAGTTGCCACGCAGATCGGTCCAGACCGCGCCCGTCCAACCGGCGGAGACACACCAGTCGCGGACAATCCCGGCAATCTCCGCCCGCCCCTGCACCGCGCCGGTTGTCAGGCAGATACCGCCGATCATCTCCTCGGCGGCCCGCTCACGCATGGCAAGGTCTGAGATCACATCAGCCAATCGATCCCGCCGAGACACGACCGCGTGGGTCGCACAGGGCGCGCCTTCAACCGAATCAAGACACACCGCCAGCCCCATCTTCCGCTTTGCGCTGATGCGGCAGAACTCCATCGGCAGCCTTGGCCCTGCCTCCATCTGCCACGGAAGCGCCACGAATGGGGCAAGATTGTCCAGATCCCAGATCAGAGACCCCCATCCCAGCACTGCATAGTTGCTCAAGACCCGCACTTATCCCTCCTGCGTTCACGCGTCGCCCCGAGGCGCCTTGTGACTTCGCAAACCTTGGCTACTCTGTTATCCGAGCAGTGGAAGAGGGTGCAATGCAGGTTCAGCGGATTCTTCGCGTCGTCTTGTTGACGGCGTTTGCGGGGCTTATGGCGGCCTGCGCGCAAAATCGGGTGCCAGGAGATGCTCAGCTTCCCTCTGATGCAAAGGTGACGCACCGGGCCGTTTTCATCGGCAAGGAACTGCATGATACCCAAGGGACCATCAGTCTCTATCAAAGCCGCGCCTATCCGGTGATCGTCTTCGAACCGAACTTCAAATTCCAGGGCTCAACCGATGCTGTGGTTGCGCTGGGACAGGATGGATACCGGGCAAACACTGCCCTTGGCGCACTCCTGCGCAACAATGGCAGACAAGCCTATGCAATCCCCGGAGACGTTCCGATCACCAAGTTCAACGAGGTCTGGCTGTGGAACCGGCGGGAAGGCAAACCGCTGGGCCTCGCAAGACTGGTCCCGATCTGAGTTCTGCCATGGCACACGAACTGATTGATGCGAACAGTGCCTTCTACCGGGCGATCCGACGCGGAGATTTTGCCGCAATGGATCGTCTCTGGTCGCGCGCGCGGACAGTGACCTGCACCCACCCAGGGTGGACGCTACTGTCAGGACGCCAAGCAGTCATGGACAGCTGGCGTGCAATCCTGGTGGAGAACGAGCCGCTGGACATCTGGCCCTCAGACCCCATGCCGATTGTGACAGGCAGCACCGGAATGGTCGTGTGCCGCGAACAATTGGGCGGCACCGAGCTGATCGCATCCAACGCGTTCGTGCTTGAGGGTGAAGCGTGGCGGCTGATCAATCATCAATCAGCCCAAATTCCCCTCGAGCACGCCCGTTAGCGGGACATTTGGAAGTCCGCGACGGGCGACTTGTGCCAATTGCCACTTTCTCTTATTTTGAGGCGCATGGAACTTCTCCGTCCAATCGCGCTGGCAGCGACGGTCTGGTTTGTTGCGATCCCCGCCGGTGCGGATGAATTTGCGCCCGGCGAAAAGCTGACTCTGAGCCATTGCGGGCGCTGCCATGTCATCAATGACCGCAACAAATACGGCGGGATCGGCTCCACTCCGTCATTTGCCGCGCTTAGGACACTGGAAGATTGGGAGGAGAGGATGCGCGGGTTCTATGCACTTGCCCCGCACCCGGCCTTTACTCAGGTTGACGGCGTAACCGAACCATTTCCCGCAGCAAGACCTTCTCCGATTCACCCGGTGTCACTGTCCGAATCCGAGATCGAGACGATCACCGAATATACACGAACGATCCCGCCAAAAGATCTGGGCAACCGGGTCAGATAGTTCCTCGGATAGGTCAGGTTCGGGCTTTATGCGAAGGTCCGCGGGCGACGTTACATCCTGACCACTCCCCATATTCTGCGAGTTTACCAAAAAGGTATCTTTGGGAAATATGTCCATCACCAAAGCGAAGACCGACAGTCGTCCGAACAGCGCTGACCGGTCACCCGAGAAGTGATCTGATTCCCGCGGACATGCGTATGCGGCGGTAGAGTTGACCAATGAGAGGAAGACGTCCGATGGAGCAGAAGTTGTTGGCGAGACGCATCGCGGATTGTAGCGGTATGAGCGGTGGTGGCAGTGTCGAGAGCACTGCAAACAGGGACTACGCACAGGCCTGCCAGCGAAAAGCCGACGAACTTGCCGGGCTGATCAGAATTGCCAAAGAGCTCCGAAAGATATCATCCCGCGAACGTGCAAGCTTCCAGCCTCTGCAAGAGAACACCGAACGGGTCATCGCGCGAAGCCGGCAACTGATCGCGAAATCAACCGCACTGGCAGTGCAGGGTGAGACGGTCCGCCAGACCGTGGCCGTGTTTGCGCAATCCGCACAACCAGAGGCCGAACTGCACTAGGCTGGTCCAGACGACGTTTCCACGCCGGGCGTGGAAAAAACTTCTAGCAGACAGGCAAAGATAATCAGAGCAGCGCCTGCCCACTCGACCGATCCCATGGTCTCTTCGGGCAAAAGAAGGCTCGCAGTGATGACCGCCATCATCACTTCGGACATCATCAACAAGCCCGCGCGTCCCGGGAACAGAAATTTCTGCGCCCAGAAAATGCTCCAGACCGTTGGTATGAAAACCAGAATCGCAACCGCCGCGCCCACCGGCAGGCTGTCGCGCAAAGCGGCCATCGACGGCACTGCATCCCCGCCAAAAAGATGCCCGACCGAAATCGCGATCACACCGGTCACCGCAAACATACCTGTCATCATCCCCGCCACCGGGACCTCCGGATGGCGCATGATCAATGATGCGCCAATGGCCCAGAACATGCCGGACAGCAGCGCAAACAGATCCCCGATGTTCAGAGGCAGACTGTCACCGCCCCCGGAGACGAGCATCACCAGCCCGGCCAGCCCGGCTCCGATAGCTCCCCAACGGGACCATGTCGCCTGCTCGCCCAGCCAGAGCATTCCGATCAGCGTCGCCCAGACCGGCGTCAGATAGAACAGCAAGGTCGCGCGCACCACGGACGAATAAACCAGTCCCGACGCGTAAAGCGCGAGCCCTGCCCCGGTGAAGAACCCAATCAGCAGAAGACGCGGCAGATGTTGCTTGTGCTGCCCCCATTGCCAAAGCAACAGCGGAATGAGCACGGCAAGGGCCGGCACATTGACCATCGCCACGGCCCAGCCACCATCCAGTCCCTGATCCTCGACATAGTAGAGCGGCAGCCAGTAGAGCCCCCA
>JBGCFK010000283.1:0-12978 GCA_045106875.1 Paracoccaceae bacterium
CCTTTAAGGATACCCCCTTCACTCAAACCCATGGCTCGAAGGTGCTAGAAACGGAGGTCAGGAGTATCCCATCAGGAAGGCATCCAACCGCGTTGCCGGGCCTTGTGGCAATCAATCCCGTCCCACATGACTTCGCGTACAAAGCCGCCAGTTTCGCGAAAGCAACTGACACGGTAGAATTTGGTCATCCCGGCGGACATTTCATCGCCTGCCCTTTCGCTGTGCAAACTCCCGTCCTTGCCCCGGTAGTAGGGTTTGCCCGAGCAGCTTCCAATCCGCGGGTTGGCTTTCATGCGCGCGATCAGAAGTTGAAAATATTGTGGTGGAAGGTCCAGATCCAGGTCCAACTTGCAGATTGCGTCGAACTCGTCGGTCTTGATTTGGTCCAGCCCAAAGTAAAACGCCTCGATCACACCGGGGCCCACGGCACGGTGCCCACGATCCGGCTTAGTGATCACACGAATCCAGTCGTGTTGCGCTGCGTACTCGGCCAGGATTCTGGGTGTCGCATCTGTCGATCCATCATCAACCAATATCCACAGCGCCGGCCGCGCCGATTGCGCAATCACGCTGTCCAGCGTGCGACACATAAAGTCCTGCTCGTTTCTACACGGGGATATAAGGCAATAGCGCATCGGGATACCGCTCCTGAATCGCGAATCATCCCCATGAACTCGTTCAAATTGTCTTGCGCTCGCAGATGTGCCAACCGGCCTCGTCGCCGCATGCGGAGACTATTATGAGAATAGCGTTCCTTGGCTGCGGCTACGTGGCCAATATGTATCGTGCCACCCTCGCTGCGCATCCGGAACTGGAACTTGCCGGCGTCTACGACCAAGAGCGTTCCCGCGCTGAGACCATGGCGGGGCTAACTGGTGCGCCGGCCTATTCCGATCTCGCGAGCTTGCTGGACGACGACACTGTGCCATTGGTTCTGAATCTTACCAATCCGGCGGCACATTTCGAAACCAGCAGGGCTTTGCTGGAGGCAGGCAAGCATGTCTACACGGAAAAGCCCGTTGCCCTTGGGCTTGGCGAAGCCATGCTTTTGGCTGAGCTGGCCAACAGCCGCGGATTACTGCTCTCCTCGGCGCCGTGCACACTGCTTGGCCCGGCTGCCCAGACGCTCTTGCAGGCAGTGCAATCAGATTGTGCAGGACCCGTTCGGCTGGTCTATGCTGAAATGGAAGACGGTATGGTGCCGCGTGCGCCATATGGCAAATGGGTCAACGAGGCCGGAATCGCATGGCCTGCGATTGATGAGTTTCAGACTGGATGTACAGTCGAGCACGCAGGCTATGTGCTCACCTGGCTCTGTGCCATGTTTGGTCCGGCCAGACGTGTTACCGCGTTCTCCGAGACCGTGCTTCCTGATAAGATCCCCGGATTGCGGATAGAGCCCGCGCCGGACTTTTCGGTGGCTTGCATTACGTTCCGCTCCGGCGTGATCGCGCGCCTCACCAATGGGCTCTATGCCAGCCATGACCATCGGATGCGCCTGTTCGGGGATGATGGCGTTCTGACTGTGGACGACCCGCGCTCGGACACGTCGCCGGTTCGACTGCACCGCTATCACACACTGCGCCGGCGCAGGTTCCTGTCACCTCTTGGCAAAAAACTCCAACCGAAAGGAAATATCGGGCGGATCGCTCGCTATCGCGGATCACAAACCAGGGACTTCTGCCGGGCCGTGGCCGACATGGCGGAGGCGATCCGCACGCGGCGACCACCACGACTTGCGGCAGACTTTGGAGTGCATGTCACTGAGCTGACCCTCGCCTGCCATTCTGGTGGCGACTATCGGTTGGTCACGGACTTCGCCGATTTCGAGCCAAAGTTGTGGGCGGCATGAGGATTCTGGTTACCGGGGCTGCTGGGTTTCTTGGCCGAGCCACGGTTGCGGCGGCGCTCGCCGACGGACATGAGGTTTTGGCGCTGACGCGTGCAATGTCTAGGTACTGGGCCGGGAACCCGCGGGTCACAGAGCTGACGTGTGATCTGGCCGGATCCGATGCCCGTCCCTTTCTTGAAGACATATTTCAGGAGGGTGATGCGGTGATCCATTGTGTAGCGGCCAAACCTGGAAGCGATTTCCGACACGCACAGGATACTATTTTTCCGACCGAGGCAGTTACAACCTGGGCGGCTCGGTTGGCTGATCAAGGTCACAAACTAAGACTGGTTCTTGTCAGTTCGATTGCCGTCTATGGTTACGCAGGCTTGCCGGAAGGTGCAGTGCTGGACGAGACAACCGCGCTCGAGCCCTCACCTGAACGGCGTGACGCCTATTGTCGTGCGAAGTTGGCACAAGAGGCGGTCGTGATGCGGGCTGCTCAAGCCCATCCATTGACGGTCAGGATCGCAAGGCCAGGCGTAATTTTTGGGAAAGGAAGGATCTGGACCTCGCGGCTGGGGCTCTTGTTCGGAGGTGTTGCGCTGTGTATCGGAGGCAACGCAACAGTTCCATTGACCCACGTGACCCATACAGCACAAGCGCTGGTACGCGCCGCCACCGGTCCACTGGCCCGCAGCGACCTGCCTCTGGGGCAAGGCGCCGGATATCTGGATGTGATCAACATTGTGCAGGACGCTCCGCCAAGCCAACTGCGCTATCTCGACAGCCTACGCCGATCAAGACGTGTCTGGTTCGTGTTGCGACTGCCACTGCGAGTATTGGCGCTTGCGGCAACCGGTGCTTGGTTTGCAGGAATGCTACTTCCAGGGCTCATGCGCTGGCTTCCAGGCCTGCTGCGGACCGAAGCACTTGACGCGCGCCTGAAGCCGCTGCGCTACAGCAACGCCCGTTTGCACGATAGGCTCGGGTATATCTCCGCCCTGACACTCCAGGAGGGCATTAATGAATGAGGATCACCCGCTCCCGTGCGGTCCGATTGCCTACCTGACGGGCGAGTATCCCCGGGCTACCGATACCTTCATTCAACGCGAAGTGGCTGGGCTGCGCGCGATAGGCATAGAGGTGTTGACCTGTTCGGTCCGGCGAACCAACCCGTCCCACCACGTCGGTGCCGAGCAGCGCGGTGAGTATGCCCGAACGTTCCAGTTGCTGGCCGCGGCATCGTCACCCCTCAGACTCATGACGGATCATGGTGTTGCACTGTTTACACGACCGCACCGCTACTTTCGGGCATTGTGGTTGGCGGTCCGCACCTGCCCACCCGGTTTGCGCGATACGTTTCGCCAAATCTGCTATTTCGCCGAGGCCGGGGTGCTGGCCAGCGCATTACGACGTAGGGGCGTGCGTCACCTGCACAACCACTTTGCCAATTCCAGTTGCACCGTTGCAATGCTTACCAGCGAGGTCAGTGGTATTCCGTTCAGTTTCACCATGCACGGCCCCGCGATATTCTTTGAAGCCGCCAAATGGCGATTGGACGAGCGGATCGCACGGGCCAGCTTTGTCAGTTGCATCAGTCATTTCTGCCGCAGCCAAGGTATGATCTTCGCTGCGCCTGAGCATTGGTCAAAGATGCATGTGCTTCGCTGCGCAGTAGATCCTGATTTCTATGACCGTCCGCTGGTAGTATCAGGCAAGGAGCTGCTGTTTGTCGGAAGACTCGCTGCGGTCAAAGGCCTCCCAGTTTTGTTGGAGGCCGTTGCATCGCTTTGCCGCCGTCATCCTGACGTACGTCTGACAATGATTGGCGACGGGCCAGAGCGCGGGCAGATCGAAGCCCTTGCTGATCGATTGGGAATTACCGAGAACGTGAGGTTCAAGGGATACCTCTCTCAGGAATCTGTGGCTGCTCAACTGACCAGAACCGATGTTTTCGTCTTGCCTAGTTTTGCGGAAGGCGTGCCCGTTGTTCTGATGGAAGCAATGGCTTGCCGCGTGCCGGTGGTCGCCACACAGATTGCCGGTGTGGGTGAGCTGGTAGAAAATGGTGTCAGCGGACTCCTGGTTCCACCTGCTGACTTGGACGGGTTGATCGACGCGATCGAGTCGCTGCTGATGGATCCTCAACGTCGACGCGTGATGGGAAACTTTGGACGGGCCAAGGTGGTGGAGTCGTTCAATACGGTGACCGAATCTAAACGGCTTGCGGCATTGTTTCAGAGAAGCATGGTCAAGATGGAGGACGATGGACGACAGACCCGCCCTGTCGAGGAAATTCCTGCTTGAATCATCCTTTCAGGATATCAGCGTGCTCGCATCCTGTCGGTAAGCCAGATGCGCATCAGCGGCTGCATCGCACTGAAGTAACGCCCTGCAAGTCTTTTGGGTTCAGTGAATGCCCGGTACAGCCATTCCAGACCAAGCCGCTGTACAGCAACAGGTGCCCTACGTTTGAGCCCAAGCATGAATTCCAGTGCTGCGCCGGTACAGAGTGCAGTTCCTTTCGCACCCGGCAAGCCTCGCGCAGCGTAACAGATCGCCTCGGATTTCGGCGCACCAAGGCTTACGAAAGTGAATCGAGCCTGACTGTCAGCAACGAACCGTACACATTCTGCAAATGCTACTGTTCCCAGAACGACTTTCTGTGGCGGCACCATGATGTCCCATTTAAGATCGGGTCGAGCGACCCGCAGGCGGTCTGCAGCTTCTCTCGAAGAACAAATAACCGAAATTTGATCTCCTGCTTGGACCACTTCGCCAAAGAGTGCCACGGTCAGGTCGGAGCCCGTGACCAGAGGCAGATCCAGCCCACTCCATCTACCCAATTGCCGGATTGGCCTACTGTCGCACAACGAAAGCCAAGCTTCGTCAAGCCATGGACGCATTGCATGATCCTGATCTGCGACGACCACATGCTGCACGTTCGGGGTTGTCAAATAAGCGAAAGGCGCCCCGGTCTCGCGTCCTGCGAGCATTGCCAGAACCTCCCCCTGATTGAACCGGCTAAAGCGCAAACCAAGAAACCGCAACCGTCCAGACTGTCGGTGCGTAGCAGGACTCCAGTTTCGAGAGGTTTCCGCGGTTGTATATGCCATTTTGATCCAGCCTCCAATCTAGGCGTGGAACTTTGGCCATTATGATTAATTCTAATTTAATAATTAAAATTGTATGGACTACAGGAGCTAATATAGAAAACTTTCTCATGAATATCCAAATTGTGTGTTGGAATGTTCAAAAATCATCGGACCGAGCTGACTGTTTCAATCATAAACTTCCGGACACCGGAGCTTACGATTAAATGTGCCCAATCGGTGCTGCAGAACATGGACGATGTGCTCGGCCACATCGTCGTAGTCGACAACTGTTCCGGCGATGACTCAGTGGACGTCATCGGTCAGTGGATAGATGGTCTGGGACATAATCCAAGAGTTACGCTCGTTCGGTCGTCACGAAATGGTGGGTTCTCTGCCGGGCACAATCTTGGCATGACGGCGCAGCCAGCGGACTATCATTTGCTGCTGAATTCTGACTGCGTCATTCTCCCTGGTTGCCTGCAAGCGCTATTGACCAAAGCAAAGGCAAATCCGGATGCGGGTTTCGTCACACCGCAACTCGAAGATCCGGACGGCACTGTACAAATCAGCCACTTCCGATTCTTCTCGATCCTTGGCGAACTGGTCCGGGCTGCAGCATCCAGACCAATCTCCCGACTTCTACCGAAATCCGAACTGGCACTGGCGCCGATGTTGGCGCCGCAAGAAATCGACTGGGCTAGTTTTGCCTGCGTTGTACTGCGCCGGGATATGCTGCTGGCTCTGGGCCCAATGGACGAGGGATACTTCCTTTACTTCGAAGATAGTGCCTATTGCTGGCATGCGCGCCAAGCTGGTTGGCGCATTGTCCATTCACCATCTGCACGCGCAGTGCACTTGCGCGGCGGGAGTGGGCCGGTCAAGCAGCTGACAAATGCACGTGAACGTTTACCTGCCTATTACTACGCTTCCCGCACACGATTTTTCTATCAGTCCCGTGGCCGGCTCGGTCTGCTGGCTGCCAATCTCGCATGGCACCTAGGCCGGTTAATCGCCAGATCGCGTGTCCTTGTGGGCCGTGAGGTGCCGCAGATGGCCAAGGCTGAGGCGCGCGATATCTGGACCAACTTCCTCCGTCCCCTTGGACCCAATCGTGAGCCCAGGGGTTAATCAATGAGACTACCGAATTTTCTGATTGTCGGAGCGATGAAATGTGGAACGACGACCTTGCAGGCTCAGCTGGCGGCGCAGCCGGGTATCTTCATGGCGACCCCGAAGGAGCCGAATTTCTTTTCGGATGACCTAATCTACGCGCGGGGAATGGATTGGTATTCTGGCCTGTTTGCCGCTGCGGAGCAGGGAGATCTCTGCGGCGAGGCGAGTACAAATTACACCAAGTTACCAAACTATCCGCACTGCGCAGAACGTATTTGCAAAGCGCTGCCGGATGTCCGGTTGATTTACATGGTCCGTGACCCTGTCGCCCGCACAGTCTCGCATTTTGTCCACGAGTGGACGATGGGGCGGATGTCCCTGAACTTCGCTCAAATGCTGGAAACTCATCCCGAATTGGTGAGCTACAGTTGTTACGCGCGTCAGATATCACCGTATGTGAAAGCTTTTGGTGCGGATAGAATACTGCTCGTCGGTCTGGAAGATTTGGAGAACGACCCCCGTTTCCAGTTGGGACGCATTGGTGCGTTTCTGGGATTGCCCGTCAAACCCGTTTGGCAGGATTATCATGCGCGGGAGAATGTTTCCTCAGAGCGACTACGAAAATTTCTGGGTTACGGCCTTCTGATTGAGCATCCGCTAGCGCAAAGTCTACGCCGTGGGTTCATCCCGCAGCGTCTGCGAAACGCAGTAAAAGAACGGTTGCGTATGGGTAGGCGGCCGGAAGTGCCCCCTCACTTGGTCCAGCGACTGCAAGACGTGTTCGCTGAGGATCAAGCCGCGCTGGGTAAAATCTTCCAAGACCGAGCACTGCCCCGGTCCGTTGTACCCAGGCAAGCCGCATGACCGTGTTCGACAGAGTAGGTGCGGTCATCATCGGTCGCAATGAAGGTGATCGGCTTAAAGCCTGTCTTGCATCGGTTCAGGGTCTGATGGGCCATGTCGTCTATGTCGACTCAGGATCAACAGACGAGAGCACCTCGTTCGCGCGCGGTGTGGGCGCACAGGTGGTTGAACTGGAGAAGTCAGTGCCCTTCACTGCGGCGCGTGCCCGAAACGCAGGTCTCAATGCGCTGTCCATGGCTGTTCCCTCGCTTTCATTCGTACAGTTCATCGACGGGGACTGCATGTTACAGTCAGACTGGCCTGCCATTGCCACTGCGTTCCTCGAGGCCAACCCAAACGTAGCCGTCGCGTGCGGACGTCGACGCGAGCGCATGCCAGGTGCGTCAATCTACAACCGTATGTGCGACTGGGAGTGGGATACGCCTATCGGCAAGGCCAAAGCCTGCGGTGGTGACGCCTTGATGCGTATAGCGGCGCTGCAGAGCGTGAATGGTTTCAATCCCACGCTCATTGCGGGAGAGGAGCCCGAGCTTTGCCTTCGCTTGCGCCAATCAGGTTGGCAAATCTGGCGATTGGATGTCGAAATGACTTTGCACGATGCGGCAATGCTCAGCGTTGTCCAGTGGTGGCGGCGCGGCGTCCGAGGTGGGCACGCGCGTGCCGAGGGGATGGCCTTGCATGGTCGAATGCCGGCCCACCACGGTGTCAAAGAGACGCTACGGGCACTGGCGTGGGCGCTGCTGCTTCCCGGCGCAACGGCCGGCTTGGCTTTGGTTGGCGTATCGTGGGCCTGGCTGCTCTTGCTGGCATATCCAGCGCAGGCAGTCCGTCTGGCCAGAGTGTTTGGGTGGGACCAGCTGGTCAGCTGGCAACGTGCCGGATTGCTGGTCATGGTCAAGTTCCCAGAGGCGATAGGCATTCTGGAGTATTGGAGCGCTCGGCTCCGTAATCGACGTGTTGCTCTGATCGAATACAAATGAAGAGCATCTCCGCTTCTGTTCCAACTGCTGCAAGGGCTAGAGCCGGGAGCAGGCGGTTTGACAAGTTGGCACGCGCTGTTCGTGGCCCCAAGACCCTTGGCGAACGTGCCATTAATGCAAGCATCTGGAATGTCGCTGCGTTCGGTGTGCAATATCCGCTTCGGCTTGCGGGCAATGTGATCATGACCCGCATCCTGGCGCCTGATGACTTTGGGCTGATGGCGGTGATCTTGTCTTTGCATGTTGGGTTGTTGTTACTGTCGGATGTGGGGATTGGTCAGAGCATTTTGCGTGACCCGGCAGGCGGCACTGGTCGCTTCCTGCGCACAGCCTGGGTTGTGCAAATTCTCCGTGGCCTGGTATTAGCCGCTTGCCTTGGGCTTATAGGTCTGACCCTCGGCTGCTTGGGCCATCTCGATGCGGCGGGCGAAACCGTTTACTCGGATCCACGTCTGCCTGCCCTGATCGGGGCGTCTTCACTGGTCTTCGTGTTGACCGGAATGCAGTCGACGAACCTTTACCTTGCGGTCAAGAACATGCAGGCGAGCCGTCACGTGGCAGTGGAACTTGGCGCGCAAGTTGTCACGTTTGGTGCTATGATTTCCTTTGCTTTGGTGCTCGAGAATGTATGGGCGCTGCTCTGGGGGGCAGTGGCAGGGGCCGGTTCCAAGACAGTTTTCAGCCATCTGTTCTTGTCTGGTCCCAAGATGCGCTGGTGTTGGAATCTGACTCAGGTGCGCGTGATCTGGGGGTTCGGAAAGTGGCTGATCGCAGCGTCTCTTGGCGGCTTTCTGATTGCGCATGGCGATCGGCTGGTTCTGTCAGCAATGGTTTCTGCCGAGCAACTCGGCATCTACGCCATCGCCGTGCTTTGGATCGAGGCCGGGCGACAGGTGCTGCTGAAGGTCTCTCATGTTGTCTTTATCCCGGCATTCAGCCAAATGTTGGCCAAACGGCCAGACGAGGTTGGGTCCAAGCTGCGTCTGGCGTTCCGCTACTACTCGTTGACCTGCACTGGCACAGCCTGCCTTACGGCAGGTATCGCTATCGCAATGATCGAGTATCTCTACGACAATAGATATTCCGGGGCCATTCCATTGGTACTGGCGCTCTCGATGCGAAATGTCATGCAGCGATACTCGGTATTGGATCAGTTTATTCTGAGCTTGGGCGACAGCCGATACGTAGCGTTTGCCAACCTTGCAGGAGGACTCGCATCATTGGCTGTCATTGGAATCGCGGATTCGGCTTGGGGGCTTCCCGCCGCCGCGATCGCAGCCGGGCTATCCAGCGCGCCTATGTATGCTCTTGTCATGATCCATCCACGCGTTGCGCCGCACATCAATCAGCGCCTCGAGGCACTGTTGTTGGGCGCAACCGTAGCTATCGCACTACTGCTTGGTGGCGGGACATAGTCGCCATCAGTCTTGGACGTCACCGACAGCGCAGCCCGCGTCCGTCCGCCGAAGCACTTCCAAACGAGCATACTCGCGATAAAGGGATTGCGCCTCATACGTCAGATCTGGCCTGCCGGCGGTGATTGACTGCAAGGCCACGCTCAGATCATCTCTGGGGCTCACATGAAACTTCGCGAGCCATGCCCTGAGTGCTCTTCGGAACCAGGTCGGTAACTTCGCCTGTGTGCCGAAATCGACGATATGCAGCGATCCACCAGGGGCCAGGTGCCGGACCGCTTCGCGTACTGCGCCTTGCCAGTCCGGGATCATTGACAGCGAATAGGACAGGACTATCCGGTCGAACTGTGCGACCCCGAAAAGGGCCTCTGGATTAAAGTCACAAGCATCGGCTTGTGCCAGATCGGCCTTGTTGCCCAACTTGCTTCGAGCCGAAGTGAGCATCTCGTCCGAGATATCTAATCCGCAAAGTCGGCGTTCAGGCCAGCGCGCGCTGATCCGCGAGAGGTTTCGACCAGTACCGCAAGCAATCTCAAGAACCGTGCCACCCTCAGGCGGTGTGAGGTCCGAGATAAGTTGATCCCGACCGAGAAGATAATATTTGCGCGTGACATCATAGATCAGCCGCTGGCGTCGGTAGATGGCATCCATCAATCCCGCGTGGTCGGTTTCAGATTGGTCAGGACGCGCTGTGGTCATTACGCGGCGCGGCGGTAAACATGGAAGCCGCCATAGATAGCGGACCGATCACCTGCGAAACCATCCGCTGAAGCCTCTGGGTCATATGTCCACTGATCCAACACCGCGGGTACGACCCTGCCGGGCAATATATCCGGTGTGCCGCCCGTGCGGAAAATCACAGTAGCGCCGGGCCGTGAGGTGCGTAGGATCTCGGCCCAAAGCTCGTTCAACTGCGCGTCATTCATCCAGTCCTGCGCATCCAGCAGGACATAGGCGGACTTCGATCCATCCGGTTCTGCCTCCAACATCTCGGTCAACGTCCGGTTCATTACCCGCACACGTGCCGCAGCGTTGCGAACGGCATCAAAGTGGTTGGCTTCCAGGTACGGCGGAACAGAAGGAGTTTCGCCGGGTGCGTAACCTCGATTGAATGCCTGCCACGCGAAATAGTTGTCAGCGATGGGGAAGTCGCACATCAGCTTGCGCGTGCGCTCGCGCAGCACCGGGATCACATCGCCGCCTGCATCGGCTGCAAGCTTGTCATACTGCGCAGGCGGAATGCCCAGACCGAACAGCGACGCGCGCCTGCGAGCGAGAAACCTGACGATGCGTTTTTCAAATAGTGGGGCGATCCGGCTGTCGAAGAACGCCTGTTGTTCGTCCATGTTCTTTGCGTTGAGAAGAGGTTTGAAATCTACGCCACCCATCCATGCGACCCAGTGCAAGGCCGTGATGAATCGGCCTAGAAGCCCGTAGCGGTAGAACCCACGTGCAAACCGTCCAGCCCGACGGGACAGCAATCCGCCATCCCAATAGGATCGTGTTTCCATGTCGAGGTGAGGGCGCAATGCATCATAGGCTGCGCGATTTCTCTGCAGATCGGCCCTGCCAAAGAGCGCAAAGAATGCGGAATGGTCTGGCAGGCGCTGCGCTGCCGTCAGCTTCAACCTGTTCAACGCCACATGGGCAGGAGAGAGATCCACGACCGTCACCGAACGGGGATCACGGGTGAGGTAGGACATCATGTTGCATCCACCAGAGCCGATGCATACCACGTCGTCATCCGGACCAAGGTTCATTGCCGCCATGTCCACGACCGGATCCTCCCATATCTGCGGGTAGACCATTCCCTCGAAGAGCCGGGAGAAGAGGCGTTCCAATCCACCTTCCCGAGACAGGGCAGCGTTCTGATGGACCGCGCCGCCTAGTCGGTCGCGTACGGAAACGGTGTCGGTCATGGTGTCAGGGTCTTTCTTTCTTGCGGCGCAGGGCCTCGGGAAGGCTCCGGCCTTCCTCGCGGCGTTTGCGACGGTTTTGCCGGGCAACAGCTTGCCCACGGCGACGCTTGATCCCTGCCCAGTCGATCAGGATCAGCCGCCCGTCTTCAAGCTCGCCCACGGCAGTACAACTTTCTACCCAATCACCGGTATTGATGTACTCGGTCCCATCGATATCCGCGATGTTCGCG
Organism: Paracoccaceae bacterium; assembly: GCA_045106875.1. Taxonomy (GTDB): domain Bacteria; phylum Pseudomonadota; class Alphaproteobacteria; order Rhodobacterales; family Rhodobacteraceae; genus Thermohalobaculum. The sequence continues at coordinate 11,451 of JBGCFK010000283.1, forward strand.
TGGTGAATGTGACCACAGATCACACCGTCATAACCGCCGCGCCGGGCTTCGTCGGCCAGCACGACCTCGTAGGACGAGATGAAGTTGACTGCGCGTTTGACCTGATGCTTGGCCCATTTTGACAACGACCAGTATTGACCGCCCCACAGCCACCGCGCGCGATTGAGCCAAGTGTTCAGCCACAGGATGGTGACATAGGCGCGATCGCCCAGATGTGCGAGCCAGTTGGCGTTCATAACGACTGCGTCGAACTGGTCGCCATGGGTCACTAGGTATCGCTTGCCCGCGCTCGATACGAAGTCGGCTGTCGAGACCACCTCGATGCCGCCAAAATGCGTCCCGAGATAAGACCGCATGAAATCATCATGGTTGCCAGGTACATAGAAAAGCCGGGTGCCTGAATGTGCGGCAGCCAGAAGTGCCTCGACCACGTCGTTGTGCTCCTGAGGCCAATGCCAGCCACGTTTCAGCCGCCAGCCATCGCAGATATCCCCAACGAGGTAGATTGTCTCGGCCTCGTGCGCATCGAGAAAGTCCAGCAACATGTCCGCCTGACAGCCACGCGTTCCGAGATGGATGTCAGAGATGAACAGCGTCTGGTACTTCATGTTGCCCTCTGCCTGCTGGTCAGGGTGCCCAAGCTGCCAGTGTCCACAAGACGCGGATGCCATAACCTAGTTGAAACACGCAGAACTGAGATACGCAACGAACATCGAAGCATATGATTATGCAGATATCGCGCGCAATTGTAAGGTGCATTGCTGAGGGTAATCTCGGCGATGCTTTTGATAGTATCAACGCTGCTAGAGCCTCAGATAGGCGGTTCTGCGAGCACCGGACCCTGTCCAGCGTGCTCACCGGGAGTGCATTGCACGTCTGAATGCGCTAGAATTTGGTCGCTCGACAGATTCTACCATCACGGGAAAGACGTTCGTGTCATCTCGCCGATTCAAAGTTACAGCATGGGTCGCGGTCCTGGGCCTTTGCCTGTCGATCGCTGCCTTTGGGGTGTCTATCCTGACATACCTGACAAACGCTGAGAGGTACTCGGCTTCCAACACTCTGGCGATGCTGGATAAACGACTTAACCCAGAGATCATGGCTGCCATGCGGAACGTTGCCGGATGCGTGCGTGCGGCTGGGCAGTGCGAGCCCTTTGATGATAGTGAGACCCAGCAGTCGTTCTTCGTTTTCTTTGGCTATCTCGAAAGTGTGGCGTTTTGCGTCCAGCTAGAGCTCTGTTCAAAAGAGATTGCTGCGAATGCCTTGTCAGGCGAGCTTGATGCTGCGCGGCATCTTGGCCATTGGATCAGTGCTGCACGGACCAGATTTGGCGACGCCGACTACCTGAAGGCAACCGAGCAGGTGGACCTGTCGCGGTTTGATGCCGCTCCTTTGATAGCATTTATTGCAGCAAAGGAGACCGACTACGGGACGGAAACGGACGGACGAACTTCGCGCTGAGGCTGTGCGGATCGCAGTGACGATCGGGCGGACGCGCAAGCAGGTAGCATCTGATTCAGGCGGT
>JBGCFK010000284.1:0-12307 GCA_045106875.1 Paracoccaceae bacterium
CGGCCAGCTTCTCCCGTCTGGGTTTTCGCTGGTGGCGTCCTCTTCCTCGGTGCCCTCGCCTGGACTGCCTGGGATATTATGGGCCTTTGAAATGGCGCTCTCTGCCGAACTACGTGAGCACATCCGCGACCTTTTTACAGATCTCGGCCCTATTCAGATCCGGCGCATGTTCGGCGGTGCCGGCGTCTATCTGGACAATGCCTGCTTCGCACTGGTCATCGACGATGAGATATACATGCGCGGCGATGAGACCCTTGCCGCCGAATTCGAGGACGCGGGCGCCGAACGCTGGATCTACGATAACGAACGCCGTGGGCCAGTAACTATGCCCTATTGGCGTTTGCCGGATTCGGCTCAGGACGACCCGGAAGAAGCCGCCTTCTGGGCGCGAAAGTCTCTTGGGCCAGCACAAGATGCAGCCGCAAAAAAAAACCGCTGCCAAGGCACGCAAAGCCGCACGCAAAGTTGGCTGACACGACGCCGCGAGACGGCGCTTGCCGCCCTGCCCGTCCTGACTATGGTGCGCCCGAACAACCTCGGGAGAACACAATGGCACGACGCATGCTTGCCGCCGGCAATTGGAAGATGAACGGCTTTGCCGCGTCCTCCGCGATCATGACTGAAATGACTGACGGCATGGGCCAGCCAGATTGTGACGTGCTTATCTGTCCGCCTGCTACCCTGTTGGCCGCGCTGTCAGATCAGGCAGCAGGCACTCCATTGGCAATTGGCGGGCAGGATTGCCATTCAAATACATCAGGCGCCCATACTGGCGACATCTCGGCAGAAATGCTGGCCGACGCAGGCGCCACCGCCGTAATCGTTGGTCACTCCGAGCGACGTACGGACCACGGCGAGACTGACGCTCAGGTGCATGCCAAGGCCGAGGCCGCTTGGCGCGCGGGGCTTCAAGCCATCATTTGTGTGGGCGAGACCGAAGGCGAAAGGGATGCAGGCAAGGCAACCACAATAGTGACAGGCCAGCTTTCGGCGTCCGTCCCAAATGGTGCGACACCCGAGAACACCGTTGTCGCCTACGAGCCAGTCTGGGCCATCGGAACAGGTCGTACGCCCTCGATTGAAGATATCAACGATATGCACGCCGCGATGCGATCAGCCCTTGGCGCACGCTTTGGCGCAGCTTCTGACAGGATGAGGCTGCTGTATGGAGGGTCGGTCAAGCCCGGCAACGCGGTCGAGATCTTTGCGATCGAGGATGTCGACGGTGCCCTTGTTGGCGGCGCAAGCCTGAAGGCAGCGGATTTTCTGCCCATCGTAGCGGCGGCCTCTGCGGCCACCGCGTGAGTGTCATAGACGGGTCTAGCCCATCAGGGTCTTGGCCTGACCTGTCCAATCGTCGCGGAAGCAGCGACCCTTGAACGCCGTCAAGTTGTTGTCGATCCAAGTCAGATCTGCTTTCGAAAACGCGGAGATCTGGCCGAACTGATATACGCCCAGCGTGTTCAGCTCTTTCTCCAACCCGGGACCTACGCCCTTGATCAGCTTCAGGTCATCTACCTTTGCAGGCTTTTCGGCGAACAGGCTGGCAGGCTTGCCATCTTTAGCTTTTCCCGCAGCTTTGGCAGGACCCTTTGATACGGCTGTAGCAGGTGCTTTCTCGGTTTTGGCTTTCACCGCAACTTTTTCGGCCTTGGGCGCTGCAACCTTCTTCGCCGCCACTTTCGAAGCTGCAGCTTTCGTCGCAGGTGCAGCTTTCGTCGAAACGGGCTTGGGAGCCTCTGTCCTGACCGCTGCTGGCTTTGGTGCGGTCGTCTTCTGCATTGCAGGCTTCGCAGGCGCCGCCGGAGTTTTCGCAGCAGTAGCTTCAGGCTTCTTCGGAGAGACCGGTTTGACCGTGCGCTTCGCGGGAGTGGCCTGAGCATCATTGGTGAACGGCATCATGGCCTGCATGCCTGGCATCATTTTATCCATTCCCGGCATCATCTTGTCCATTCCCGGGACTGCATCCCCGAAACGCCATTTCACACCAAAAAGCGGTGCTGTGGGAAAGAAGCTGATCCAGTATTCAAAAGCCTCGCGGCCGGGCTTCATCATGTCTTCCAACGGGTCCTGCTTGGACATCACTTGCCTCGTACTTGTTTTGCGTCTGCGAGCGATATACCGCAAAATATTGTGCAGTGCAACAATTGGCGTTTGCGTAATCCCTTCCCTTGCCAAGCAAGCTGACGCACAACAGCAACCATGCACAATCAGCGATTTGCCCCCAGCCCGACGGGCCCACTGCACCTTGGCCATGCCTTCTCCGCATGGCTTGGTTGGTCCCGCGCCCGCGCCGTTGGTGGACAGTTTCTTCTGAGGTTGGAAGATCTCGATACCACCCGTGTACGGCAAGAGTGGACAGCGCTGATCAAGGAAGACCTGCGCTGGCTTGGGCTGAACTGGGACGGACCTGTGCTGGAGCAGAGCACCCGTCTCGATGCATACGAACGGGCATTGGCCCAACTCGCCCGGCAGGGCCTCGTCTATGCCTGCAACTGCACACGCAGTGACATCAAGGACGCCATTGCCGCGCCGCAAGAGGGGGGCGAGCCGCTCATGGGACCTGACGGGTTCATCTATCCCGGAACCTGTCGGAACGCATCACATACACAAGACGCCGGGTCTGCACTTCGGCTGGACATGGCCAAGGCAATTGGCATCCTAGAACCGGAAAGCTCGCTCTTATTCTCAGAGCAAGGATCAGGCCCAGACGGCGAGACTGGCGATATCCGCATCCAGCCACATTCCCTGATCGCAGAGACTGGGGATATCGTGCTTCGTCGCCGTGACAGTGCTCCTGCCTACCATCTTGCGGTCGTCGTAGACGATGCTCACCAGGGCGTCACACATGTAACCCGCGGCGAGGACCTCTTCTCGGCAACGCCTGTGCAACGTCTGCTGCAGACTCTGCTTGGTTTGCCCACACCTGCATATAACCATCATCGCCTGATACGAGACGATGCAGGCAAGCGGCTTGCAAAGCGTCACGATGCCCAGTCCATCGCGACCTACCGCAAATCCGGCCTCAGCGCTGCAGATGTTCGCTCACTGGCGGGCATCATTTGTCCTGACCCGCGATGATCCGAGACTGGAAATTCGCGGCCGGAGGGCGGTTTCCACCACTGAAAATGCTGCGCAGAAACCCAGGCGCCAAAAGCGACAATGGATTTACACTGAGATCCGGGTCGCGAGCAGGTCCACGCAGCGTAAAAGTCATGGCAAGAATGCCCTCGCCCTCGCCGCCAGATAATATTTTGCCCAATACCGGGATCTCATTCAGCGCCCCTGTCAGCGCATATGCTGGCGACAATACGCCTGACAGGTCCAACGCCTCCGTTTCCTCATCCAGTGTGCCGCTGACCTTGAGCGCCAGTACCGGGCTGGTCGCGATGGCGTCGCTCAATGTCAGGATACCGTCATCATATACAAACGGGATCCAGATCTTGCGAAAACCCAGCCCCGAGCGCGTGACCTGTTGCTGCGCATCATCCAGGCCGCCCTGACGCAAAACGGTGCTGAACGTGGATTCCGACCGAACTGTAATGTCATCGATGCGTGCGCTGCCCTGAAGATCCGGCCCATCGCCGCGGCCGATCCGAGCTTCAACGAGAAGTTTGCCACCTTTGGCGCCCCGGTAGAGATCTGCAGCTTCAAGGGCTCTGCCTGCATCGGGGCTAGAAAGAGTGACCCTGCCCCCACCTTCAGGGGGGCGGTTGAGTTGTACTGCCAGCGCCGCCTGCCCGGCAAGATCGCCTGTAATTTCTGCACCCAGCGCGCCTGCCGCAGTGCGTGTGACTTCGCCACTGGCAGCTTGCAGCATGATCGTTTCAGTCAGTAGCAGGCTATCCAGATCGAAGGAAAGCCGGATGGGGTCACCAGCTTGCGAGGAATCTGCATCCGCGTCATCGCCTTCCAGCTGACCAGACAGATCGACCTCTCCACCTGTGAGCCTCACCTCAAGGACACCATCAGATCCCGTGCTAACCTGGCCACGCACATCCGCCAGTCCAGGCACGACAAGTCGGTCGAGACGTGCCCTGTCGATCCCTCCGGATGTTCCGATTTCCAGAGATCCTTCCGCCACCAACCCGGCGGCCCTGAAGTCGAACAATTCGACGGATACGGCATCTCCGACTGTGCCCTTCGCAATCAGGCGGCCAACCGTTCCCTGCCGCTTACGCCAATCGATCTCCGCGATCTCCAGAGCAACCGGCGTCAAGTCAATGTCCAGATCAAAACTGGCATCCGCACCCACGCCCTGCGCGAGATCCAGTTTGAACGGCGCTTGTCCGTCGATGGGCAGCTCTCCTGCACCCAGCATAGCGAGTAATTTTGGCGAAGTCCGCCCCTGCAGCGCAATCGTGCGGCCCTGATTTCGGCCGCCATAACGCTCCTTCCAGTCGATTTGAGCAGGTATGCCGTCAAAAGCGACCTTTCCACTCAACTGCAGGGCTTTGGTGTCAGCGGCCAGCTTCAGCCTGTCACCCGTGATCCGTATGGGGTCTTTCTCGCCAAGCGCAAGATCAAGGGCGAACTTGCGGAACGTGGCCTTCGCGTCTGCGTTGATCTGCTCCAGCAACAGATCTGCTATCAGCGGGAATTCAACGACAGTTATGACCTCGGCCGTGCCCGCAGGTTGCCCCAGATCAATACCCAGCTTGCTGACGAGGCTCAGTGGCTTCTGGTCGATCAACGCCAGAATCGCTTTTGTTTCGCCTGTTGCCACCAGACGAATATCCGCAGGCGTCTCCTCGCCCCGGAAATCGCGAATCGCCACAATCGAGCCGCCAAGCGCAATGGGCTTGTGTCCCTTCGGTGTTACCTGGGCCTTGTCGAATTCCAAGTGCAGATCGTGATAGCTCATAGTACCACGACCGTCTGCATTCTGGATCGGGCTCATGTTGTCGAGATAGCTTGAGGTCAGGTCTTCAAAGCGAAAATCCAGCGCAAGTTGAGGCTCGCCCGTACCGATCCGGATTTGTGCGAGAAACTCGGGCACGTTCGCCTTAGAGATATGCTCCGCTACCCAGTCCCGCGCATTCTTCGCTGTCGCCAAAGGCCAGTGCGCAAGCAGGCCCTTGATGTCCATGCCATGCGCCTCAGCGCGGAGATCCGTGATCCAGCCTTCCTCGCTCTCGACCGCTCTCGCATCCAGCTGGAACACAAGACCATCCGATTCCAGCGAACTGTCCGCGATCTCGATCACATTGTTATCAAACCCCCAACGAAAATTGATCTGGCCGTCCGAGAATGCGATCGGGTCCGAAAACAGATCAGGCAGCTTTGCATAAATCCGGTCAAGCGACAGTTGCCCCGCCAGCCCGGACATGTTGCCCTCGGCATCCCGGCGGATCTGCGCCGTCCCGCGCATCGCGGTGTCAAGCGCACGCGACGACAGTATGGCCTGCTCCAACATGATCAGATCTTGCTCTGGGTCCATTTCGAAGCGGACTTGGGCGGTTTCAAACTGCCCGTCCTCGCCCCAGCCTTTCATTTGGCCCTGTTCCGAAACAATTGTGCCAGCCAGGGCCGTGACCTGACCTGTCGGATCAACCGTCGCAGTAGCACGCCCCTCGATCGAGCCTTCAAGCACCGAAAGCCATGCGAGTCCCGGCATCTGCGCCGCAACGATCGCCGGGTTGATCTCTCCAAAGGAGGCGATCAGGCGCAGGTCCTGCTGGCCCTTGTAGCGCTCGGCGACCAGGCGCACGGCAGACGATTGGCCGGGTACGTCAATCACATCCGCCTGCACGACAGCCCGCGCGCCGCCTTCGAAACGCACCAGTTCGAGCTTTGCACCACGGCTTTGCCATGCCGCGTCCAGAACGTTGTCTTCATAGGTAAGCATCGCTCCGTCGATCCGGACCGAGCGCAGCGCTTCCAACGATCCCATCGCGGGTTGATCACCGACCAGCTGGGCAAGAACTGTCTCAAGAACGTTTCCCTCAGTCACACCATCAACCAATTCGGCTTGGCCTGCGGCCAGAGATATGCCCTGCCCGTTTCCAACTCGCAGGTGTAGCCGCCCATCCACAGTGCGGGTGAAGGTGACATCAGGTGCCTTGATGGTGATCTTCTCAGGCGACACACGCCCATGCAGCAGATCCGAAAGACCAAGGGTTGCTGCAACACGTGGCAGACTGAACAGACCGCTGCCATCCGGATCCTTGATGGTCATTTCAGTCAATTGCACAGCCGAGAGGCCGTCACCTGCCTCCAGATCCACCAGCAAGCCACCGATCTCGACACCATATCCGTCTGTGGCAGCGTTCAGCCGCTCGGATGCCCACTGCCCCAACAGCGGAAGCTCGAGCGGCCCTTGCATGAGACGTAAATACAGTAGCCCCACGGCAATCACAGCCAACATGGCGAGGCTCAGCAGCAATCGGGTCAGCAAAAGCACAATCCGTTTGCAAAAGCTCATACAGTTCCGAGCCATGCCCGAAACTGCCATGGGGAGGGGATTTTGTGTGAACGCCATGTGGGACTGCTCTGCGCCCCCCTTCAATCAGGGCATGCGCCCTTGCCGGAAGGCGCTCTTACTCTATTTCGGCGATCAAGCAGGGGTGCGCAACCCCCGCGGCAAGCATAAGCTAATGACAGGACTATATTTCTATGGCCGAACTTGATGTGGGCGCCCCGGCGCCAAACTTCTCCCTGCCCGCAAACGGTGGAACCGAGGTCGCGCTGGACGACCACAAGGGGAAGAAAGTAGTGCTTTTCCTCTACCCCAAAGCGGACACATCGGGCTGCACGAAGGAAGCGATCGGCTTCACGGAAGCCAAGGCAGCGTTTGAAGGCGCAGGCGCGGTCGTTTTGGGTCTCTCCAAGGATCCAGTCGCCAAGCTGGACAAGTTCGTAGCCAAGCACGAACTTGGGATACCACTCCTTTCAGACGAAGGTTCGGAGACCGTTGAAGCATACGGGGCTTGGGTCGAGAAAAACATGTACGGCAAGAAGTACATGGGCATTGAACGTTCAACATTCCTGATCGACGCAGATGGCAAGATTGCGCAGATATGGCGCAAAGTGAAAGTTCCGGGGCATGTGGATGCTGTGCTGGAGGCCGTGCAGGCACTGTGACGATCGAGATCCCGGCAGCAGACCAACCGATGGGGAACCTGTTGAACGGAGGGCTGGCGCAAGCGGCAAATCGGATATTGTGCACTGCCGATGCCAAGGCCAAGGTTGCGCTCAGCAGGCAAACTGCGGACGCATGGCGTGCGACAAGGGCTGGTGGGTCAATGCCCGAGATCGGGCGCGCATTTCCTCCCGACTTTCCAGCCCGGCCCGAAGATCCAGAGCTGAAAGATCCGCGCGAGATGCCAAGACGGCGTCCGGGCACGGCGCCGGGACGTATCGCTCTGTTACATGCGATAGCACACATTGAACTGAACGCCGTCGATCTGCATTGGGACGTCGTGGCGCGGTTCACCGACCAACCCATGCCGGATGGATTTTATGACGACTGGGTGCAGGCGGCGGATGACGAATCAAAGCACTTCGGCCTGCTCTGTGCACGGCTCGAGGCCCTTGGGTCCCATTACGGCGCCCTCCCCGCACATGCAGGAATGTGGCGCGCGGCCGAGTTGACTGCCGAGGATCTGCCTGCACGGCTTGCGGTCGTTCCGATGGTGCTGGAGGCGCGCGGACTGGATGTGACCCCTGGCATGATCGAGATCTTCACAAAGGCTGGCGATGCCGACAGCGTGGCGGCGCTGGAGACAATCTACGCAGAGGAAGTTGCGCATGTCGCTTACGGTTCAAAATGGTTTCACTTCCTGTGCGGGCGTGATAACCGCGACCCCAAGCCGAGGTTCCACTCTTTGGTGCGCACCTATTTTGACGGGCAACTGAAACCACCCTTCAACGACGAGAAACGCGCCGAAGCCGGGTTGCCTCCGGACTTTTACTGGCCGCTGACTGCGTCGGCATGACACCTGTCAGGCCAGAGAAACCAAGCCGGATCTGCACAAAATCTGTTGAAAACGGTGACGGTTATGCTTAACAGTTGCCGAAAAAGCGCAGTTAATAATAGAGCGTTCCGATTTGGGCAGCACGATGCCTGTATCTGTTCGCGTGAGAGGTCAATATGTCGGGCGGCGTAATCAACGCTATCAACGATCGGTTGGGACGTGTGTTCCCGGAACGCCGCGTATATGTGCGATCGGATTCCGGTACACGGTATTGGACGTTCTCACCGATTTCTCAAACCGGTACAGCCGTCGTCATGCTCGCGCTGGCGGGATGGCTCGGGCTTACAAGTTCGGTCTACATTGGCGGCGCGATGGACGGACGCACCGCCGAAAGTCGGTTGGAAGCAAGCCGCGAGGCCTATGAAATCAAGCTCTCCGGCCTGCGCGAACAGCAACGTCTCGTTGAAGAAGAGCTCAATCGCTCGAACAACCGGGGTGACATCGTAACGCGGGAGTTGAGCGAGAAGCAAAAGCTGCTTGTCGAGACCACTGGGCGTTTGCGCAATGCCGAGACTGAACTGTCCGGCCTACGTCACGAGTTCGAGGGCCTGCTTGCCGAGCGCCGCGAAATGCGTGATCAGCTGAACGCTCTTAACGAAGACGTTGTGCGGGTGCGACTTGAACTCGCACAAGCGCGCGAGGATGACGCGGCCATTGAACAAACCTTGGCCGCATTTTCCTCGACAATGAGTTCAGTGATCGTAGCCCGGGATACTGCTTCAGAACGTGCAGAAGTGCTCGACACCGAAGTAAATGCGTTGCAGCAGGAAATTGCAGGCTGGGAAGGTCGGCAAGAGACCCTGCTTGCGCAACTTGAGGAAGCCTCGCGTACGTCACTGTCAAATCTCGACGATTTGTTCAGTGGTTCGGGTGTGAACCTCAACGCAATTCTGAAGCAGACAAAGCGCGACTACACGGGGCGTGGCGGCGGACCTGTGCCTGAGACGGGTTCCAACTCTTCTTCTGCCAATGCGAAAGACGATGAGCGCGTTGCTTCGCTGATGGGCGATGTCGAGCGCGTCAGCCTTATGCGTGTCGCCATCGAACGGCTGCCCTTTGGTATGCCTACACGTGGCGCACGGCGAACATCCAGCTTTGGCCCGCGGCGTGACCCGTATCGACGCTCGACGCGCATGCACAATGGCGTCGATTTTGCGGCGCCCATCGGCACACCGATCTACTCGACTGGTGAGGGTGTTGTAACATTTTCCGGACGCCAGAGTGGCTATGGAATTGTTGTAAAGATTAGGCATGCCTTTGGCTTCGAAACGGTCTATGCTCACCTCAATAAGAGTCGTGTGAAAGTCGGTCAGCGCGTTTCCCGTGGCAATCGGATTGCAGACATGGGCAGCACTGGGCGGAGCACCGGCAGCCACTTGCACTACGAAATCCGGATCGACGGGAAACCGATCAACCCGAACAAGTTCATGAAGGCAAACCGTAATGTTCTCTAAGAGCAAGATCAGCGATACGAACACGCCGCCTGCAAAGGAGCCCACACCGATGTCGACCACGCCTTCGACTGCTTCGAAGCCTGAACCTTCATCGTCCGCTGCGGATACTGCTGCTCCGGCGTTCCAGAACAAACCGAAGCCATCGCCGTCGCTTCTGAGCAACGACCTGACAATCAAGGGAAATGTCGCATCATCCGGCGACATTCAGATTGAGGGCACTATTGAAGGCGATGTACGTGCACATCTGCTGACAGTTGGTGAAAGTGCGACAATCAGGGGCGAAGTCGTTGCCGACGATGTGGTCGTCAACGGGCGAGTGATCGGACGCGTCCGGGGACTGAAAGTGCGTCTGACTTCGACTGCAAAAGTCGAAGGCGACATCGTACACAAAACCATCGCCATCGAAAGTGGAGCACATTTCGAAGGTTCTGTTCAGCGTCAAGAAGACCCGCTTGGCGAGAGTGGTAAAGCGGCACCGCGGAAATCCGCAGCTGCGACAGCTGCCGCAGCCGCCTCGGCAGAAGCCGCCGCAGAATAGCGTCGCCTGAAAGCTATTCTGTAAAGCACACGGCTTGATCTGACACTTCTGCTCATCTGGAGCGTCATCAGGGAGTGTCGATCAACGCCAAGTATACCATGGACGATCGTCGAACCGAAGCCCGGGCTGCTGGGACTTTCAAAGCTGTTCGGCAGCGTGTCGCTGGCCTGCAAGGTGGGGATGTTCGCAGCACAGTTCTTATCGGTTCAAGGAACTATGCGATCATGGCGGCGAAGAGGCTTTGATGCATCTCAGCCGCCGCAAACCTGTGATGAACATCCGGGTGCCCGAGCATGTCTGAAACGCGGTGATTGACTTGGCTATCGATCACCCGGCCCTTGGACAGAAACGCAGACATTCCGCGAAATGCGACGCATCGCGGTGGAGAAGACGATCAAAACGCACGCTCCGTCGGACAGCACGGAAACAGTTCTCGGCGTAGCAAGCTGAGCTGTCCGTCAGATCCAGTCTGAAGTTTTACAGCTCAGGCTTCTCGCGTGGCAACCGTTTGCGCGGGCTGATCTACTTGCTGTCCGTGGCTTGCGCAGCGCAACCATGAGAGGGCGCATGTTCCGCTCCCGTTCGCGATAGATGCGGTAACCCGATGTCCGGGAGCGCGCCGCGAAGTGGTATCCCGAGAGGGGCGCCTGTGGTTCCAACCAAAGCCCCATGCCTTCTCCTGGCCGTCAAGGTCACCTGCCAATCTGCGATCAACTCATTCTCGTCGGTCAGCTTCGGTTGATACCGATAGCAGGTCTTGCTGATGCTGAACGTCCGGCACGCACGGAAACTGGCGGATTTATGTAGGCCCATTGGGCTATCTCGTTGCGCAGAGATGGCCTTGCCACTTGTTCCCAGGGCCTCCTTCAGCAACTCATTCTGCATGCCCTTCGCAGCGCACATCTTCTTCAGGCGCGTTCGCCAATGTCACTCGGACCGATGGGGTGACCTTGGCTCACTCTCTTTATCCAAGGCATTCATCCGCGAGATCAGCGACGCATCCATCCCGCCATGCTTCATCCGCCACGTAACGGGATGGATGTTTCAACTTCACGGCGTTGATGCCGATGGCCACTCCGTGGTCAAGAAGCGGGCTCGATGCAAGGGATTGCCTGCCGAGCTGGCATATATCCCCCCCTGCAAGACTGGTATCGAAGACTGCACTGGCGCGTTCTGGTGGCAGCGCCAGTTCGAGGCTCTGGCTTACGAAGTCAGGGTGATCGCACCGCAGTTAAACCATTCCTCAAACACCAGAAGAATGACCGCAACGACGCAGAAGCCATTTGCACCGCACTGATGCAACCGAACATGAAGTTCGTCCCACCCAGATTCGCACAAACCCAGATCGCCAACGCCTCCTGATGGGCATAGGCAAACGCGGTGACAAGCACCTCGGGACGCTGCTGCCACGGCGCGAGATCGGTAGTCTGCATCTCACAAGGCAGAACAGACGCATTCAGCAAATGGGTCAACTCGATCCGCAAACGCCGAAGCCTGAATCGTGCCATCGTCGCTGTCACCAATAAGGAGTCTTTGGGCGCAATTGGTTCAAGAAAAATGGCGATGATCCGAGCGCCACTCGGTTTCGATTTCTTCAGCAGAATCTTCTCAGTCGTCGGTTGAGAAAATTATACTTTCAAACGCCCCTACTTTCCGGGCAGAATGCCACAGGACACCAGTTATGTCGGCACCATGAAGCGTTTGGGCCGGATCTGTCAGCAGACATTTTCGATACTTTCGCTCGTGTGACTTACGCCCGCGTAACAGTCTGCAAACTACATGCTGAAAAGACTGCCATCTCGGCGGCTGACCTTCTGAGAGATCGGCTGATCCCCTTCTTTGCAGTGCACGGGATCAACCTGCTGCGCGTCCTCGCAGATCGAGGTGCGAAATCTTCCGGCAAGACTGAAAACCACGCTTGTCAACTGTATCTGGAGGTGAAGGACGTGGATCACACCCGCACCAATGGGCAGCCAGTACCTGTGGATCAAATAGCGCTCGATCCCGGCTGAGTGCAGGATAGCACGTTATCGGCGCGGCCAACGGGCTAGCCGCTTCAGTTCCAACGTGGTTTTGGCAACCCGGCGATGACCGTCAGCGTCGGGTCATCAAGTTCGATGCTGTAGACCGTATGGCGCGTGGGCATGATCCTTGGCCGATGCGTGGGTTTCACGCACCAACCCTCTGGGACATAGCCCGAAGCGTCGAAATACTCGCCGGGTTTCAGAACGGCCTTCTCGTCGTCATCGTTCATGACAGCGCCATTCGTTTCCGCGCCTTTGTGGCTTTGCGTTCCTTGGCCTGCGCGGCTCGACGCTGTTGGCGGGTCTTAGAGCCTG
>JBGCFK010000285.1:0-9556 GCA_045106875.1 Paracoccaceae bacterium
CGACCCGCTTGATGGTGGCGCGGTCATGCAGCGGCTTCAGCGCCACGACCATCTGCGCGGTCGAGCAATTCGGGTTTGCGATGATGTTGCGCTTGGCATAGTCCATCACGGCGTCCGGGTTCACCTCGGGCACGATCAGGGGCACGTCCGGTTCCATGCGATAGAGGCTGGAATTGTCGATGACAACGCAGCCAGCCTTGGCGGCGCGTGGTGCATAGATCTTGGTCGCATCAGAGCCGATGGCAAACAGCGCCATATCGACGCCTGTGAAGTCGAACCGCTCAATGTCCAGACATTTGAGTGTCGTGTCACCATAGCCGCATTCCGTGCCCTTCGACCGGCGCGAGGCCAGTGCGATGACTTCGTCGGCGGGGAACTCCCGCTCGTGCAGAATGTTCAGCATTTCGCGGCCCACGTTCCCGGTGGCGCCTGCGACGGCGATCCGATAACCCATATCTCCATTCCTTGTGTGTCAGACAGTCCCCCATCGGGACGGCGTGCAGTTATCCTACCTTGGCTTGGATGTGAAGCCCAAGCGCCGAACTGGCGCCGACGATAAATAGATGCTTCAAGCGGAAAACTTTACGAATTTCTTATCATACAAAAATAGTCGGAATTATGGGCTTGGGCTCTTGTGCTTACCTTACGTCAGCTTATTTGTCTCGAGACGGCGTGCAGTCGTCGAAACGCAAACCAAGAATGGAGCGACACCATGTCGACGATCAAGACGCTGACTCTTGCCGCTTTTGCAGCTGCAACCCTTTCCGTACCTGCCTTTGCGACTGTAACAGTCGAGAACAAGACCGATCAGGCCCATACCGTAACATTCGACCTCGGTTCAGAGGAAAAGAAGCACGAGGCAGAACCCGGCGCGACGGTGTCCGAAGCATGTCCCGAGGGATGCGGTGTCCGCTTCGCAGGCCATGACCGTATGGCAACTGACGGCGACAAATTGGCCATTCTGCCCGGCAAGCAGAAACCTCTGCCGATAGACTAACAGTCTGCGCAGCGGTGGCACAGGCCGCCGCTGCTTTCTCACGCTATCCCCCATACGACCGACTTCCCGAACATACGCTTGCCATACGGGAGAAATCCCGGCTTCCGGGGCACTCACAGCTTCGTCAACACGAATTGACATGGGGTGGCAGGACTCCCAAAACTACGATGAAAAGGGTGGTCCTACGGGAGTAACAGGCACAATGCTCGACAAGGCGAATGCGGCGAAATTTCAGGATCCCGACAGGACACTGGATGGATCGACCCGTGCGCGGGTTCACCTCAAGTCACTGGAAACATTGTGGTTCAATACTGGAACGCTCTGCAATATCGAGTGTGCGCGCTGCTACATCCTGTCCAGCCCCACCAATGACGCGCTGGTCTATCTGACGCTGGACGACGTAACCTGCTATCTGGACGAAATCCGGGACCGCCAGCTTGCTACGCACGAAATCGCGTTCACAGGCGGCGAGCCTTTCATGAACCCTCAAATCATTGAAATGATCGAGGTTTCTCTCGACCGAGGGTTTGAAGTTCTGGTCCTGACCAACGCCATGAAACCCATGATGCGGCCTTCCATGCAGGCAGGTCTCGAGCGCCTGGTGAAGTCTCACGGCGATCGGCTGACCTTGCGCGTTTCGCTTGATCACCATAGCGCGGAACACCATGACGAGGAGCGTGGCAAGGGCAGTTTTACCATCAGTCTCAATGGGATGCGTTGGCTCCGTGATCTGGGCGCACAGATGACAGTTGCCGGTCGAACGCTTTGGGATGAGGACGAAGATATCTCGCGCGCAGGTTTTGCCGACCTGTTCTTGCGCGAAGGGTTCGACATCGATGCAGCCCATCCCGGCAAGCTGGTGCTGTTCCCCGAAATGGACGAGAACGCAGAAGTGCCTGAAATCACGACAGATTGTTGGGGAGTACTCGGGAAGTCGCCCGCAGATGTGATGTGCTCCAATGCCCGCATGGTGGTCCGTCGCCGCAAAGCGGAACGGCCCGCGGTGCTGGCCTGCACACTGCTCGCATACGATGATCGGTTCGAACTTGGGGACACCCTTGCCGAGGCCGAGCAACCTGTCTCACTCAACCATGCACATTGCGCCAAGTTCTGCGTCCTTGGTGGCGCCCGGTGTTCAGTCTAGATCATGGCTGACAAAGATAGCCTGGCCGAAGCCTATAACCGCGGTCTGGCTCTGGAAAAATCGGGGGATCTGGACGGCGCCACTGCGGCCTATACCGAAGTCCTGAAACTTGACCCCGACGACCATGGCGGCGTGGCAATCAGGCTTGCCGCAATGGGCCGGGGACCAGTACCCGAGGCCGCGTCAGATGCCTATGTCGCGACCCTTTTCGACCAGAACGCCGAGCATTTCGACGACATGCTGGTCGAGCAGCCGGGTTATGCAGTGCCAATGCTGGTGCGTGAGCGGCTGGGTGATCTGAACCTGACCGGCCCCTTCGCTCGAATGCTGGATCTGGGCTGCGGAACCGGTTTGACGGGTGCCTCAATGCGCGATCTGGCAAAAGAGATCACAGGCGTCGATCTTTCCGAGAACATGTTGGACGAGGCGCACGAACGGGATTGCTACGCGGATCTCTACGTGGCCGAGGCCGTGGCGTTTCTGGAGGAATCGGGTGAAGGCCCATGGGACCTGATCGCGGCAACGGATGTCCTGCCCTACATCGGAGCGCTTGAGGGCTTCTTCGATGCTGCTGCACGCGAGACCAGACCAGGTGGCCTGTTGGTATATTCATGTGAGACGCTGCCTGACGCCGAACTGGCAGGACAGGATTACAAAGTTGGACCGAAACATCGGTTTGCTCATGCATGGGACTACCTCGCACAGCAGATGACCCTAGCGTTCTACACCCGCCATCGCGAACCCATCACAGTGCGGTTTGACGAGGGACAGCCTGTTCCAGGCTATCTGATAATCGCCGAGCGCCACGCAACACCAGGCTGATATCAGCGCGCGCTGGTTGCATCCCTATGCAGCCTCGCCAATATGCGATGAACCCTTCCAAGCCAGAAAGTGCACTCATGTCCGTCAAGAATATGAAAATCCTCGTAACCGGGGCTTCCAGCGGCATTGGCGCACACATTTCCGAGTTTCTGGCGCGGCAAGGCGCTCAAGTTGTGCTGGCCGCCCGTAGGCTTGAAACCTTGCAGGAACTTGCGGCGAAATGCGGTGACAATACCAGTGCGCTCAGAATGGATGTCGGCGATCCGGATAGCGTGACCGCAGGCGTGGCCGAGGCTGCCCAGCGCATGGATGGGCTGGACGGCCTGTTCAACAACGCCGGTGTTGCATGGGGTGGCCGGACTCAGGACATGCCATTCGACGAATGGGACAAGGTGATGGAGATCAACGTCAACGGCGCGTTCCGAGCGGCAAAGGCGGCGGCCGAGATCATGATGAAATCGCGTGCCGGTGGTTCGATCCTGAACACGGCGTCGATCCTTGGCGTCAGAACCGGCCTCGGCGTCGCGGCGTATTCGGCTTCGAAGGCAGCGGTGGTCCACATGACCCACTCTCTGGCGCAGGAATGGGCACCCTTCCGCGTGCGCGTGAATGCGATTGCGCCAGGTTACTTCCCCTCCGAGATGACCGAGCCTTTCCTGAACACCGAGAAAGGTCAGGCACTGAAGAAAGGCGTGCCGATGCGCCGCTTTGGCGAACTGACCGAACTGGAGGGACCCGTAGAACTGCTCCTTGGCAGCCGTGGGTCATATATGACCGGCGTCATACTGCCGGTGGATGGTGGGCATCTTTGCAGACCGATATAGGGGCTCGCTGTTCGGTTCCTGCGGCTAGGCTTCCTCGCCAAAGCGGCTGTCCAGAAGGGCCTCCAGCGCGTTCATCAGGGCCGCGGCGTCCGAGCCTTCGCACAGAACCTCGATCGTTGTGTCCTGGGCGGCGCCCAGTGTCAGCAGGCCCATGATCGAATCTCCACGCACGGTCAGGCCATCGCGGCTGACCCAGGCGAGCCCGTCATGCGCCTCGACGCACTCCACGAATTTGGCAGATGCCCGCGCATGCAGGCCCTTCTGGTTCACGATTGTCAGCGTGCGCTGCAGTCCGGAAGTCATTTGGGCATATTCACGATACAGACAAACTCACGCCAGAGGGAACATCACTGCTGGGAGCCAGTCTCGAGGATAGCACCCGCGGAATTGACATATTTCCGGCCTGCCGCGACGGCGGCATCCACAGCCTCGGGCAACGGGCGATCCCGCATTTTCGCCAGCTTGACCAGCAACGGCAGGTTGGCACCATAGACAACCTCGACATTCGGACCTGTCAGCGCTCCATGCGCCAGGTTCGACGGCGTGCCGCCGAACATGTCGGTCACCAGAACGACGCCATTGCCATTGTCGACGGCAGCAACTGCGCTTGCGATCTCGGCCTGGCGCCTGCGCAGATCATCCTGCGGCCCGATAGCAATGGCCATGGCCCCTTCCTGGGATCCAACGACGTGCTCCATTCCGGCCAGCAGCGCATCGGCCAGGCCGTCATGGGCGACAATCACCAGTCCGATCAAAACAACCGATCCTTCAAATCACTTGCCCCATCAAAGCAGTTTCCCCTTGCCGTCGATCTCAGGGTGGCGCACCGAGACCGGCCAACCCTTTTCCTTCAAAGCAGCCGACAGGCCCTCGGCCACCGTAACGGACCGATGGCGCCCTCCAGTGCATCCAAGCCCTATGGTGAAGTGCGCCTTACCCTCGTCTCGATAAGCTGGAAGCAGCGTCGACACCATGTTCAGCAACATCTCGAAAAAGTTCTCGTATAGTGGATCTTCGCGGACGAAACCCTGTATCCGCGGATCGCGTCCGTCAAGCGCCCGTAGCCCTTCGTCCCAGTAAGGGTTGCGCAGGAACCGACAGTCCAGGACCATGTCCGCACCGTGCGGTGTGCCACGTTTGTAAGAAAACGACTGCACACTGATCGCAAGTCCAGTGGATTCGAGCAGTGCAAACCGGTTCTGCAATTCGGCTTTCAAATCGTGCGGTGTCATCGTGGTGGTGTCGATCACAGCATCGGCGCGCTCGCGAATGGGTGCGAGGATGTCCCGCTCTCGGGCGACACCAGTCGCGGGATCCTCTGCAGGTGCCAGCGGATGACGCCGCCGGGTCTGACTGAAACGCGAGATCAGCACTTCGTTGGAACAGTCGAGAAAGATCAGCACGGTTCCAGCCCGCCAGCGGTCGCGCAGCCGATCCACTGTTTCGGTCAGCGCGCGCGTGGAAAACCCCCTCGTGCGGCTCTCGACACCAATGGCGATTGGCGCCGAAGTACCCGTGACGGGCTGGATCAACGCTTCAAACAGCGAGACCGGAAAATTGTTCAGTGCCTCGTAACCGAGATCCTCAAGCGCACTGATCGAAGTTGTGCGCCCAGCGCCGGACATGCCTGTGACGACCAGCACCAGTGGTGCCGGGTTGCGAACAGGATCAGGCAAATCGGCAACAGTCTCTGACACGGTGCGCCCCTTTCAGGCAGTCTCGGGGTGGTCTGGGTCCATCAGCTTTGCCTCTGTCAGAAGCAGTATGAGAATCGGTGCAAGCACCTTCAGCCCGGCGCCAAGGATGACCGGGACTTGATGCCCGAGCAAGCAGTGATCTTTGCGTTCCGGCAGGCGGCCAGGTGTTTCGCGATCCAGATCCACCATCAGATGCAGCCGCGCTGCGGGCAGATAGGGCATTTTGAGAATCCCGACCCCGCGCGCTTCGATCAGCCCGGCGATGGGGTCGGGGGCAGAAAGCATCAGCCTCGCGCCCTCTGCCTGCACAGCAACCTGATCATCCGAGACCAGTTGCGCACCGCGTGCGATCATGTCCAACGCCAGAGTACTCTTGCCGGTTCCCGGTGCACCAATGATCAGCAATCCCTGGCTACCGACCGCGATGGCCGAGCCGTGCAAATGTGTTGCAGCTTCGGTCACACTTCGGGCAGCGCAAAGGTAAACAGTGCACCTGTCCGGCCGTCGGCGCCTTCGATGTGCCCGCGGTTATCGGCCCAGATCTGCCCACCATGCGCCTCGATGATTTGCCGCGAGATGCTAAGGCCAAGTCCAGAGTGATTGCCAAACGCTTCTGTCTCGGGCCGCTCGGAATAGAACCTCTCGAAGATCGAACCAAGGTTCTCTGGCGGGATCCCCGGCCCTTCATCCGCAACTTCAACACGCACGAAGCCATCCTTCGACAGATAGCCGGTGACCGTGATCGTGCTGCCATCGGGCGAGAAGGACAGGGCGTTGCCGAGCAGGTTTGCAATGACCTGTGCCAGACGGCCCTCCAGTCCCTGAACGATCAGCTTTTGCGGCGGCAGATTGGTGACGACTTTCACGTCGCGTTCGGCACCCTGTCCTGCGGTCACTTCAGCCAACATGACGATCAGGTCGGCGACGTCCAGCGGCTCCATCCGCTCACGCACCAATTCGGCATCCAGTCGCGACGCGTTGGAGATGTCGGTCACCAGCCTGTCCATGCGCTGCACATCGTTCTGGATCACATCCAGCAGTTTCTGCCGCTGCTCGGGTGTTTTGGCATAGTGCATTGTCTCGACTGCCGATCGCAGGGATGTCAGCGGATTCTTGATCTCGTGAGCCACGTCAGCCGCGAAGCTTTCGATCGCGCCAATCCGGTGATAGAGCGCTCCGGTCATGCGGATCAGCGCGCCCGAAAGCTCGCCAATCTCATCCGTACGATAGGTCAGATCCGGGATCTCGGGTTTCTCGGGACTGACCGGGCGCGCTGCGCTGGCGCCTTCCATGTGTGCAGCGCGCGCAAGTTCCCGGATCGGGCTGGCGATCATGTTGGCAAGAAGGATCGACAATAGAACCGAGACGATGGAGGCAAGCGCAAAGACCTCAAGAACGGCACGGCGTTCCTCGCGGACGAATCGCTCGATATCCCCGCCGCGTGTCGAGAGTTGCAGCACGCCCATGATCGCTTGCAGCTTGCGCACCGGCATGGCGACCGAGACGATGGTCTCGGCTTCGCTGTTCTGACGAACGCTATGGGCAATCTGACCCTGTGCCGCGCGCAGAACTTCTTCATCGCGGCTGATCCCCGGTGTCGGGACCTCCATGTGAACTGCAAGGTCTTCCTTGAAGAAAGCATCGACCTTGCTGGACAACTGAGCGACCCACCCGGCGATGCCTGATGTGGTGGAAGTCCGTGGCGGTGGCAGCGGCGAGACCTCGATCGGCGAACCTGCCGGGGACAAATTATATGTGTCTGCGGTCAACCGCTGGCCATTGTCATAAAGACGAATACGCACCCCTGTCGGTTGTGCCAGCCGGGCCAGAACGCGCGCCGACTTTTCAGGGTCATATGCAGGCCGCTCGGCGACTTCAATCGCGGCAGTCTCGGCAATGCCTATCGCAATGATCTCGCCCTGCTTGCGCAGCGCATCAACATAGACCTCGACGAGGTTCTGCTTGTTGTTGGACAGGTAAGTCATCCCCGCCACCAGCAGCGCGAGGCCGATCAGGTTGAAAAAGATGATGCGCCGTTGCAGTGACGAGAACGGGGCGGATTGCTTGAGCCCCTTGATGATACGTGCGCGGGCGGAGGCCGGCCGCGCTCTGTCGTCCAGACCAACGGGCCCGGAGTCCGACCCATGGCGGGAGATGCGATTCAACACGTTGCCCACACCTTTTCAAGCCGAGCAGGAACACTTGCCACCCGGTGATGCAGTCGAGGGGTGCGCATCCGCGCCGCCATCAAGAGCCCTTTCCCTGACCCTGCCGAACGCCGCATGCGGTTCGGATCATCAACGGAAGGTCTTATCGCACACATCCATGGTGAGATCATGGCGAAGACCCGGCACGTTCTGACAACGCACCGGGCCTTCCAGGAGGCAAGCCCCAGCCTCAGACTTCGCGATAGCGGTATCCAACGCCATAGAGTGTCTCGATCGAATTGAACTCGTCCGCGACCTCGCGGAATTTCTTCCTGATCCGCTTGATGTGGCTGTCGATGGTCCGATCGTCCACATAGACTTGGTCATCGTAGGCGGCATCCATCAACTGGTCGCGGCTTTTGACAAAACCAGGGCGCTGGGCGAGCGCATGAAGGATAAGGAACTCGGTCACGGTGAGCGTTACCGAATCGCCTGCCCAAGTGGTTGAGTGTCTCAGCGGATCCATTTCCAGCTTGCCGCGACGGATCACTTTGTCGATCTCGGCGCGTTCGGCTGCGGGTTCCTCGGCAACTTCACGCCGACGCAGAACGGCCCGGATCCGCTCGACCAGCAGCCGCTGGGAAAACGGTTTGCGCACGTAGTCGTCGGCGCCCATGCGAAGGCCAATGACTTCGTCGATTTCCTCGTCCTTCGACGTCAGGAATATCACGGGCATGTCTGTCTTGAGACGCAGGCGCCGAAGCAGCTCCATCCCGTCCATGCGCGGCATCTTGATATCGAGGATCGCCAAATCCGGCTCAGTCTGGCTCAATGCGGTCAGCGCCGACGCGCCATCCGTGTAACTACGCACGTCAAACCCTTCGGCTTCCAATACCATTGAAACCGATGTCAGAATGTTACGGTCGTCATCCACAAGTGCAATTGTCGCCATAGATCTTCCCCAACTTTTCACCGGCGAGTAGTTCAACCGGCGCGTGTCGACAACCCTCACGTGACCAATCTCCACGCTCGGAACGTGTATTGCAATATATGGATTTGCAATTAAATGTCAATATCAATCTTAATATGATCTTTATCTTATTCCAGTGACAAACGCTGTGGACGATCTGGGCCCGAGTCTCTATCAGGCGCCACGGGCAATCGCCGCTGGATTCGCATGGCGTCACAGAATACGCCAACGCTTGAGGGAGCGCAAAGCGCGGCCGGTAAATGGAGAGTATCTCGGGACGGAGATCGCGCCTCGTTTGTGTGTGGCGCAAAGTCGGGAGAACACTAATGGAGACCGGAGTCTTCAATCCTTCGCATCGCTTGGCAGATGCGGGGATTAACGGGGTGGCGAAAGCGCACTATAACTTGCAGGAAGCTGCACTGGTCGAAGCTGCGATCAAGCGCGGTGAGGGTGAAATGGGCCTTGGGGGCGCGTTTCTGTGTGAAACGGGCAAGCACACGGGCCGAAGCCCGCAGGACAAGTTCGTGGTGCGAGAAGCATCCGTCGAGGATACTGTCTGGTGGGAAAACAACAAGTCGATGGATCCGGAGGCGTTCGAACGTCTCAAGGCCGACATGTTCGCCCATCTCGAAGGCAGCGAGGTCTATGTTCAGGATCTCTATTGCGGAGCTGATCCCAAGCATCGCCTGAAGGTGCGGATGGTCAACGAGATGGCGTGGCACTCCCTGTTCATCCGCCACATGCTGCGCCGCCCGGAAGTCGCTGAGCTTGCCGAGTTCACATCCGAGTTCATGGTCGTCAACTGTCCGTCCTTCAAAGCCGATCCCAAACGTCACGGCTGCCGGTCCGAGACCGTGATCGCAGTTTCCTTCGAACAGGGCCTCATCCTGGTGGGTGATTCGTCCTATGCGGGGGAAAACAAGAAGGGCATCTTCTCGGTGATGAACTACCTGCT
>JBGCFK010000286.1:0-6432 GCA_045106875.1 Paracoccaceae bacterium
GCGGTCTGCCCAAGTACCGAGCCTTCAGGCGTCTGCACGGCAGTCTGGTCAATCGCCAGCACACGTGCATTGCGAATGATGATCTGGCTTTCGTTGCGCGCCGGCTGTCCCTGGCCTTCGACCGTCGTGATCGTGTGAATAACGTCGACCCGGTCACCTGGCAGAACAAAACCGCCCGCCGTGTTCTCGGCGGTGATCTTGACTGCTACAGCGCGCATGCCCGGTGAGATCTTGTTCGAGAGGAGGTTGATGTTGGTTTCCATCAGTCGCTCGGAACGGATTGGCTCGCCCGCGCCGAAGGCCCGGTTGACGAAAGATCCGCTGAGCTCGCTGAGAGCTTCGGGTTGTTCCTCGCGCAGGATGTATTGCTCGTTGAGTGTCGTCTCGGGCCATGGCTGCCAGCGCACGCGATCGGGCGAGATCACCTCGCCGCCCGAAATCGGAGCCGCGGCAACCAGAACATCCTTGGTGGGCGCTTCTTGCTGAACAACCTGTTCAGCTTGCTGGTTGGCATTCATGGTGGTGGCGATCCAGGCAGCAGCGCCTGCAGCGATGAGAGCGAACGCGAATATGAAGATGCGCAAGACCATGGGACAGATTCCTTCCCGTCAAAGAGCGTTGGCCCAGGGCGATACCTGGAACAGTAAGAGAGCCGCACAGGCCATGCCCGGCCCATAGGGCAAGCCGCCGTCGCGCAGGCTGGTGCCCTGTCGTCCGGCGCGTGCCATGAGGCGTACGCCGACAACTGCCGCAACCGCGAACATCGCGCCAAAAACAGCAGTCAGCAGGACGTATGGAACTGCAAGTGCAGCCCCGAGCCAGAGCACGCAGACAGCGCCCAGCTTGACGTCCCCACCTCCGATCCAACCCTTGGCAAAGCACCAGAGACCCAGCGCGAAGACAACAGCTGCAGCAGCAAGGCTGATGATCATATCGACCGGCTTGTAACCAGCAGCAACGGCCAGCGGAATGTAGGCGGCCGCTAGTGCAAGGATAAGCCAGTTTGGAATGCGGCGAGATCTGATATCGCTGATCGTTGCAAACAGCATGGCTGCAAGGAACAGCATCGCGGCCAGTACGCTGGCTGCGGTCGTGACAAGCATGAACAGATCCCCCCGGATTGGCAGAAGTGCCGCCCCGCACGCAAAACGCACGAGGCGGCAAGCAGTCGACTAGATTGCGTCGGCCAGACCCTGGAAGACAGCAGCCATGTCTCCGCCCAGCAGCGTCACGGCGGCAATGATGACGACGGCAATCAGGCCAGCGATCAGGCCGTATTCAATCGCTGTGGCACCGTCTTCGTTCTTCAGGCAGTTGCGCAGGTTGGTCAGCATTGTATTTCTCCTTGGGTCGAGTTTCAGGTTGGCCAGGGCAGGGCGGGTGCCCCGGCCTGGATTAGGTTCAGATGGCGTCAGATATTCCCGTGAAGACTGCCGCGATGTCGCCACCCAAAAGAGTGACGGCGGCGATGATGACGACAGCGATCAAGCCGGCGATCAGGCCGTACTCGATTGCAGTCGCGCCTTCTTCATCCCGCAGGCAGTTGATCATCTTTGTCATGTCTTGCACCTTCGATGGTGAAGCCTCGTCATCCGAGTCGGCTTCCTGATTTTTGAGCAGGCGGGTGTGTTTCGCCTGTGACACAATGAATACGTGACAGACTTTAAATTCAGACCAAGGAACCTGGTAAACGCAAGTATACCAACAAAATTTCTTGCAAAATTGCCCAGAAGTTTTGGAAAGAGTCGTGGATATGTATCGCGACTTGTCTAGGTGGTCGCTGAAACCAGCAGCACACTCATGGCCGAAGCGACCCCTGCCTGAGTCGGATCAATCACCGGAATACCCAGCGCATCCTGCAAGGCTGTTCGGTGTCTCGCCATACCGGCACAACCAAGAATGACAATGTCCGCGCCATCCTCGTCGCGCAGAGCCCGTCCGGCTTTTTGCAGCGCTACAAACGCGTCCGCGTCGGCACTTGCAGCGACTGAGCTGTTGATAGCCCGTTCCGCAGCCAGATGTTGAAGCATGCCCATCGCGCGCAGGCCTCGCTCGTGGCGCTTGATGGCCGGATTGGACAATGCGATGACGCCGAATCTTGTGCCCAAGGTACAGGCCTGCATCACCGCACTTTGCATGATCCCGAACACCGGAACCCCCAGTTCCTCGCGCGCCAATGCCAATGCGGGGTCGGAATAGCAGGCGATCACATATGCATCGGCGCTTCGGGTTTTCATCCGGTTCACCATCGGGATCGCAACGGACGCCACATGCCGTTCGTTCTCTATTCCGATGGGACCGGTTTCGAGTGTCTCGCAAACTATGTCGATACGGCCGGGGATGGCGAACCCTTTCAGGCTTGCCGCGATCGCGTCCGTCACACTCTGGTTCGAGTTCGGGTTTATCACGCGGATCAGTGCCATATCATTCTCCGTAACGTGCGCGGCGCAGGAACTGCCCGTTGCCGGGTTCGGCCTGCAGCGTACCATCGGTGACGAGAACACTACCCCGCTGGATCATGGTCTCGGGCCGCCCTGTGATCTCGAAGCCTTCAAAAGGTGTATAGTCCACGGCGTGATGGCTGTTCTCCTGGGTCATGGTCCAGCGCGCGTCCGGATCCCAGATCGAAATGTCCGCATCGGCGCCCGGTGCAATCGTGCCCTTTCGCCCGGCAAGCCCAAAGATCCGAGCTGCGTTGGTGGATGTGAGCGCGACGAACTGGTTCACGCTGATCCGCCCCGTCGCGACCCCCTCCGAGAACATCAGCGGCAACCGCGCCTCGATCCCCGGCATGCCGTTCGGCACGCGGCGAAAGTCGGTCCCGCCATCCCGCAGCTTGCCCGAGGCATCATAGTTGGAGGGCGAGTGGTCCGAAGAACTCATCTCCAGCACGCCATTGGTCAGCCCCTGCCACAGCGCTTCTGCCGTCGCCGTGTTCCGAAGAGGCGGCGAGCAGATGAACTTTTGCCCATCCGGGCGGGCCAGTGCGTCTTCGGTCAGGAACAGATATTGCGGGCAGGTCTCGGCATGGAGCGGTTGTCCCCGTGCGCGGGCCTTCGCAACCTCGGCCACCCCATCTGCAGTGGAGACATGCACGATGAACAGGGGGGCGCCTGCGAAGCGGGCCAGCCGGATAGCTCGGGAGATCGCCTCGACCTCGGCTTCCGCTGGACGCGAGTGCGCATGGTATATGGGCGCCAGCTTGCCCTCATCGCCGAATTGCGACCTCAGCCGATCGATCATGCCATGGTTCTCGGCATGCACCATCGTCAGCGCACCGGCCTCCCGTGCGATCTCGAGGACATCCAGAAAACCTTCATCTGTCAGCCGGATGTCATAGGTCATGAAGATCTTGAACGACGTGATGCCCCGCGCGAAGGCTGCCAGCATGTCCTTGCGGAAGTCGGCCACAGACGTGTCCGATACGATCAAGTGATAGCCATAGTCCAGTACAGATGTCGCCGCACGTTCGTCATAGACCCGCAGAACATCTGCGATGGGCTGGCCGGGGCGCTGCGCCGCGAAGGGGATGATCGTGGTGTTGCCGCCAAAGGCAGCCGAGATCGATCCTGTGCGGTAATCGTCCGAGGTCATCACCCCGGTCGAGCTTTCCTGAGCGATGTGGCAGTGGCTCTCTATCCCGCCGGGCAGGACCAGTTTGCCGCTGGCGTCGATGGCATTGGCGCCCGTCAGATCGTCGCCAAGCGCGGTGATTTTGCCACCCGAAATGCCGACATCCGCGATGAAGGTGTCTGTTGCGGTCGCAACGGTCCCGCCGCGAATAACGAGGTCGAAGCTCATGCGTGGGTGTCCTGGGCCTGACCCGGGATGTCAATCAGACTGAAGGGGCGGCCCCGGGCATTGCCGGGGAAAACACGGCGCAGAGCGTCAATCACTTGATCAGATCCTTCGGGTCGGGCACCGGCCCCTCGTAGGGCGCGCCAAGATCCGCATAGAGCGTGCCGTAAAGCCGCCCGACGGGCCACGTGCCGTCTGTCCAGCGGATATATTCGTTGCCACCATCCCACAGGTCCTCGCGGATATGGGCGGCAAGCACTTCACCCAGAACGATGTCACGGACGCCAGAACCTCCGCCAAGCTGTACCGTGGTATGCCTGCGACATTCGAAAGCGACAGGTGCGGTCACGATCCGTGGCGGCGCGACATGGTCGCAAGGCACTGTCTCAAATCCTGCAAGATCCAGTTCGTTGACACCGGGATCCGTCTCCGAGGCCGTGATCAGCATACCTTCGAAGATGTCTGGATTGGTGATGTGGCAGACGAACTCGCCAGTCTCCTCGATATTGTGCCCTGTATCCTTCTTGGGGCCGGAGTTGCGCCGTGCGATGCCCAGTCCGACAATGGGTGGATCGTCCGAAAAGCCATTGAAGAAGGAATACGGCGCTGCGTTCGGAACCCCGTCCGTGTCCACGGTCGTGACCAAGGCAGGGGGGCGCGGAATGATCGCCGCCGTCAAGATCTTGTATTTCAGCTTGCGGTCGATATCGGCGAAATCGATTCTCATGCTTCTGGCTCCTGTGCGCCGGTACGTTCGGTGATCAGCCCGTAGTGCTCGATCCGGCGATGGCGTGCGAAATCGAACAGCGTGCGTTTCAGCAGCTTGCCCGCGTCGAGGTCGCATGCATGGGTGATCAACTCGTCGCCCTTGGTGGCGGCCTCAGCCACGATCCGTCCGTTCGGGTGGACAATGGCAGTGCCGCCGATCAGCCCATGCCCATCCTCCTCGCCCGCCTTGGCCACAGCGACCACCCAAGTCGCATTGCCGTATGCGCCCGCCTGGATCGAGAGTTTGTGGTGGAAGAGCTGGTCATTCTCGTCCTCGTCCTCCCAGGTGTCGGGCGTGTTGTAGCCCAGGATCACCATCTCGACATTCTGCAGTGCCATGACGCGGTAGGTCTCGGCCCAGCGCCGGTCATTGCAGATGCACATGCCCAGAATGCCGCCCTGCGTGCGGAAGACCGGAAACCCGAGATCACCCGGTTCGAAATACTTCTTCTCAAGGTGCTGGTGGTGCGCGCCGTCCTGATAGCGGGCCTGGCCGGGCAGGTGGACCGTGCGGTATTTGCCGACCTCGGCCCCCTGCTTGTCGGTGAGGATGGATGTGTTGAAATACTGGCCCTCGGGCGTCTTCTCGGCATAGCCGAACGAGAGCGCGATATCGTGCGCACGGGCCTTGTCGAAGAGCGGCTGGATTGCCGGGTTTGGCATGGCCTCTTCGTACCATTCATCCGAAGCGCCCGGATGCTGGACATCCCAGCGCGGAAAGAAAGTGGTCAGCGCGAGTTCGGGATAGACAACCAAGTCGCACCCGGCCTCCGCTGCCTCGTCGAGCAGCGCGCACATGCGTGCGACCACCGATTGCCGTCCCTCGTCCCGCTGGATGGGGCCTAGCTGAGCTGCCCCGACTGTGATTGTGCGCATGGATTACCTCCCGGTGTCCACTCGAGCCGAGATTGAAGCGGGATGCAAGATGGTTGATGATGCCTTACGTCTGAACGCTCTGTGGTGACTGCCTGGAACACGATTACAACGGATGAGATATGTGGCAATTTGCCAAACCGAAGGAAGTGCGGGCAACTCTGGCTCAGCTCGAGATCGAAATAGGAAATTATTAATCCAATGGTGGCGACTCGCTAGGTCTAGCTGAGGTGACGTCCGGTGCAAAAGAACGAATATCTAAAGAGAAAGTTATTCATTCACTCTCCGTGGACCATATGCGCCCGCGAACGTTGGTGCATTTGGTGATGTCCAATTTGACTCACGCACATTTATGGACTGGGAGTCACCATGTTTACCGCGGCATACTGCATAGCGTTGGGCATTCTAAGCACCAGCTCTTGCATTATTCTACAGATGCGTTGGTTCAGGAGGGCTCTATGTCGGCAGATGAAGCCGAATCCGATAAGGCTGAGATGCGCCGACTGATTGGCGAAGCAGGATAGACTGTCTGGTCGCGCCCTAAGCCGGTGACAGACTTGGTCCACCTCTTAGACTGTCAGGCTCAATCGAACTTGTAGAAGGCCTCGTAGATCGGGGCGAGCATGTCCTCGTCAAAGAGGCTGCTGACCGAGGTGTCGTTCTTGATGTTCAGGATCGCCTGCGCGAACAGTGGTGCGATGGACACGGACCGGATGTTCGGCGTTGCCTTCACGGTTTCTGTCATGCCGATGGAATCGGTGACCACAAGCGACTTCAGGACGGATTTGGACACCCGCTCGCAGGCGGGGTTCGACAACACGCCGTGGGAGATATAGGCGTGGACCTCTGCCGCACCCTCATCCATCAGCAATTCCGCCGCCTTGCAGAGCGTGCCCGCCGTGTCGCAGATATCGTCGACAATGATGCAGCGCTGACCTTTGACCTCGCCAATGATGGTCATGCTCTCGACCTCGCCAGCGCGGACCCGGCGTT
>JBGCFK010000287.1:0-3031 GCA_045106875.1 Paracoccaceae bacterium
CGGAAATGCCCCTGATCGTCTGCATCACCGAAGGCATTCCCGTGCTCGACATGATGCGCGTCCAACGCGCTTTGGAAGGCTCCAAGTCCCGGCTGATTGGCCCCAACTGCCCCGGTGTGATCACACCAGATGCCTGCAAGATCGGCATCATGCCGGGTCATATTCACAAGCGCGGCTCCTGCGGTGTGGTTTCGCGCTCCGGCACGCTGACCTACGAGGCGGTCAAGCAGACGACCGACATGGGGCTGGGGCAATCCAGCGCCGTGGGCATCGGCGGTGACCCGATCAAAGGCACGGAAGATATTGATGTTTTGGAAATGTTTCTGGCCGACCCTGAAACGGAAAGCATCATAATGATCGGCGAAATCGGCGGATCAGCGGAAGAGGACGCAGCGCAATTCCTGGCAGACGAGAAAAAAGCGGGCCGCTGGAAGCCCACCGCTGGTTTCATCGCAGGCCGTACAGCGCCTCCGGGTCGCCGCATGGGCCACGCGGGCGCGATTGTCGCCGGTGGCAAAGGCGGTGCCGAGGACAAGATCGAAGCCATGCGCGCGGCTGGAATAATCGTCGCCGACAGCCCGGCAACGCTGGGCGAAGCTGTAAAAGAGGCGATTGATAAAGGGTGAACCGCAGTCCGAGCATAGGCGAAAAGAAAGCGCCAACGGCGCTTTCGAGCGGTGAACGGACAGAGCCCCGGTGCGTGGCAAACCGATCAGCACGCGCACTGAGGGCAGCTTCCGTCTGTTGTCATCGCTCTGGAAACCGAAGCTCAAGGGGGCGGTCGGGGGTTGAACACTTGCGCTGCTGGGCAGGAGGAGCACAGCAATGACCTTTGCGCAATCTGTGAAAACCTGTCTGCGCAAGTACTTCACTTTCTCTGGTCGTGCGTCGCGGTCGGAGTATTGGTGGTTCACTCTGTTCTGCTTGCTCGGCGGGCTGATTGCCAGTGCGCTGGAGGCTCTGATCAACGGGCTCTCCGGCACGCCGGACGGGCCGACGCTGTTGTCGCTTGCGTTCAATATCGCAACCTTCATTCCCGGCATCGCCGTTGGATTTCGCAGGATGCACGACACGGGCCGCTCGGGTCTGTACCTTTTCTATCCCGCCATTGCCATTATCGGGCTGATGACTTTCATCGGGCTTTTTAGCCCCAGCGACAGCCTGACACCCGAAACCTTCACATTCCCCGAAGGCATTGTCGGCACGATCACCATGCTTGCCGTGATCATTGTGCTGCTGTCTCCTTTCATCGTCATCTGGTGGCTCACCCGCCCCAGCCAACCCGGCCAAAACCGATACGGTCCCAATCCTCATGAGGTGCTTCAATGACCGAACAACCCCAAAACGACCAGTTCCATGCCTCCAGCTTCATGCAGGGACATAACGCCGAATATCTCGAACAGATGTATGCGCGGTACGCCAATGATCCGGGCGCGGTTGACGAGGCATGGCAAGCCTTCTTCAAGGCGATGGGCGACGACGAGGTCTCGGTCAAACGCGAAGCCGAAGGTCCCTCATGGGCACGTGCGGACTGGCCACCACAGCCGGGGGATGATCTGACCGCGGCTCTGACCGGCGAATGGGCACCTGAACCCGAAGTCAAAGGTGCAGGTGACAAGATCAAAGCCAAGGCGGCCGAAAAGGGTGTTGCGGTATCAAACGATCAGATCAAACGCGCGGTGCTTGATTCCATCCGGGCGTTGATGATCATCCGCGCGTATCGCATCCGGGGCCATCTAGTCGCCGATCTTGATCCTTTAGGCATGCGCGAGAACACCCCCCACCCGGAGCTGGATCCGAAGTCCTACGGTTTTACCGAAGCGGACATGGATCGCCCGATCTTTATCGACAAGGTGCTGGGGCTGGAAGTCGCCTCCATGCGCGAGATCCTATCGATCGTAAAGCGCACCTATTGCGGCACCTTTGCGCTGCAGTACATGCATATCTCTGATCCCGAACAGGCTGGTTGGCTGAAAGAACGGATTGAAGGGTTTGGCAAGGAAGTCTCCTTCACCCGTGAGGGACGTAAAGCCATTCTGGCCAAGCTCGTCGAGGCCGAAGGGTTCGAGAAATTCCTGCATGTGAAATACATGGGCACCAAGCGTTTTGGTCTCGACGGGGGCGAAAGCCTTGTGCCGGCGATGGAACAGATGATCAAGCGCGGCGGTGCGCTGGGTCTGAGCGACATTGTCATCGGCATGCCACACCGCGGACGTCTATCGGTCTTGGCCAATGTGATGGCCAAACCCTACCGGGCGATCTTCAATGAATTTCAGGGCGGCAGCTTCAAGCCCGAAGATGTGGATGGCTCGGGCGATGTGAAGTATCACCTCGGCGCCTCTTCCGACCGCGAATTCGACGGCAACAATGTCCACTTGTCGCTCACGGCAAACCCCTCTCACCTTGAGGCGGTGAACCCGGTCGTTCTGGGTAAATGCCGGGCCAAGCAGGATCAGAACAATGATCCCGAACGCACAACCGTCATGCCAATCCTGCTGCACGGCGATGCGGCTTTTGCCGGACAGGGTGTCGTGGCCGAGTGCTTTGCGCTCTCAGGGCTGCGCGGACACAAGGCGGGCGGCACGATGCACATCGTCGTCAACAACCAGATCGGATTTACGACCGCGCC
This sequence comes from Paracoccaceae bacterium, assembly GCA_045106875.1. Classification (GTDB taxonomy): domain Bacteria; phylum Pseudomonadota; class Alphaproteobacteria; order Rhodobacterales; family Rhodobacteraceae; genus Thermohalobaculum. The sequence goes on from JBGCFK010000287.1 coordinate 2,630, forward strand.
GCACTTCAGCCGTTCGTCGCCCTACCCGACCGACAACGCGCTGGTGGTTGAATCTCCGATATTCCACGTCAATGGGGACGACCCCGAAGCTGTGGTCCACGCGGCGAAAGTCGCAACAGAATTCCGTCAGAAATTCGGTAAGGACGTGGTGATAGACATCTTCTGTTACCGTCGTTTCGGGCACAACGAGGGCGACGAGCCCATGTTCACCAACCCGATCATGTACAAGAAGATCAAGGGTCATAAGACGACACTCAGCCTGTATACGGAACGGCTGGTGCGCGACGGTTTGATCCCCGAAGGCGAGATCGAGGACATGAAAGCCGCGTTTCAAGCCTACCTCAGCGAGGAGTTTGAAGCCGGCAAGGAGTACCGGCCCAACAAGGCCGACTGGCTTGACGG
>JBGCFK010000288.1:0-6947 GCA_045106875.1 Paracoccaceae bacterium
TTGTCGCTCAGGTCACGACATTCGACGACTAGCGCAGCCGCGTATGATCAGCCACGCAACCACCAGCCAGAGAACCAAAGGCTCGCCCGCCAATTCGCCCAACAAACCAACATCCCCGCAATCCCGTCGACAAGATAGTGCCAGCCAAGGTGCACCGATCCGAACAGGATAATTGCTAAGAAGATCCACGCCATCCGGGACCACATGCGGCTGATCTGGCCAAGATACAGGACCACCAAGGTGGTCATGCAGACGTGCAACGATGGGAATGCCGAGATCCCGAATGGAACCACACCTGGGTCCTTGATATATCCGCCCCAGAGCATTTCGATCGTGCGCAATGTCCAGATCTCGAAACCTTCCGGCGCACTGGAGAGGCGAACGAGCAGGGGCAGATAACTGTCATCACCACTCAACCGGTCCATAAAGACCGGCCCCGCCGACGAAAACACTATGGCCAGCACGGTTCCCGCGATCATCCAGTTCAGGATGAAGGTCATCAGATACGCAAGACGCACGCGGCTTTGCAGCGGAGAGAACGCGACCACGCAGGTTGTCGCCAGCACGACGAGGAACCACGCGAGGTACAGCCGATCCACGATCAGCGTCGCCCAGCGCCATGGCAGCAGTCCATGGGTCAGCTCCCACGCATCATACCCGAATAGCAACGCCCGGTCCCAACCGATAAAAACCGGATCCCAGTCGAATGGGTTCATGTCCGGAATATGCGGTTTGAACGCGGCAAACATGGACATGGTCGTGAAGACGAAGACGAAGGACAGGAGCGGGCCGGGGCCTATTATCTCGACCCATCGGACATTTTTCGTCAGTCGGGCAAACCGCTCCCGCGCCGGGATTTGGCCAAGCGAAATGTAACGCGCGTAAAACACCAACAGGGCGACCAAGATGAAGCCACCAATCGCAAGCGCGAAAATTGGAACGTAGCGCGTCGGAAAAAGTTCGATTTCGGTGCCGTAGGTCGCAAGCGCCAGCCTCAGCCCAAAGAAGTAGATCAGCCACAGCACCAGCAACGGGGTGTAGGCACGCCAGATACGTACCATCAATGGTGTGCTCTGTAGGTGCAATGTCATGTCCGTCATCGAATAATGACCCTGGGTCCCGAATGCCAGTCTTGCCACTGCCGGGCGGGTTGCGATAGCAACTGGCAATCAACAGAGAATTTTGTCGGGATGAGGGCATGAGCACATTGGACCCGGTTGAATTGACAGCGCGCTTGGTGCGTTGTCCGTCTGTCACGCCGGAGGAAGGTGGCGCGATTGCCCTTCTGGAGGAGTTGCTGGGCGAAGCTGGGTTTGCCTGCACACGGATCAGCCGCGGCGGGGTTGAGAACCTCTATGCCCGTTGGGGAACCGCCGCGCCGGTGTTCGCCTTCGCGGGGCACACGGATGTAGTGCCTGTCGGGGACCCTGCGGCTTGGACCAATGATCCATTCAGCGGTCATATTGCTGACGGTCAGGTCTGGGGGCGTGGTACTTGCGACATGAAATCCGGTGTTGCGGCGTTTGTTGCGGCAGCCACGTCGCTGGTGAAGGAACAGCCGCCCGAGGGGTCCATCAGCCTGCTGATTACAGGCGATGAGGAAGGCCCGGCGCAGCACGGTACTGCGGCAATTCTCGATTGGATGCGGGACAAGGGCGAGACTGCGGATTTCTGCGTGGTCGGAGAGCCCACCTCGATCAACCGCGTCGGTGACGTGGTCAAAATCGGTCGGCGGGGATCGATGACCGGAACCATGGTGGTGCGTGGCAAGCAGGGCCACACAGCATATCCCGAGCGTGCGGTGAACCCGCTGCCGGTTCTGTCGCGGATCTGTGCGCAACTGGCGGACCAGCCGATCGACCTTGGCTCGACGCATTTCCAGCCGACGACCTTGACTCTGGCGTCCATAGATACCGGAAATCCTGCCTCCAACGTGATCCCGGCGGCGTGCCGTGCGGTGTTTAATGTGCGTTTCAACGACCTGCAAAGCTCCGAGTCGATCAAGGTCTGGGCAGATCAGATCGTGGTTGAGGGGCTCAGAGACACGAATTGCACGGCTGAATTGGACTGGAAGGTTTCGGGCGAAAGCTTCCTGACCGAGCCTGGGCCGCTGGTTGATATCGCTGTGGACGCCATCACGGACCGTATGCTGGAGCGACCTGCGCTGACCACTGGCGGCGGGACGTCGGATGCTAGGTTCATAAAGAACCTCTGCCCGGTGATGGAGATCGGGTTGGTTGGTGACACCATGCATCAGGTCGATGAGCGCAGCCCGGTGGACGATATCAGAATGTTGTCGCAGGTATATCGCGACATCCTGGAACGTTTTTTCGGGATTTGACCGGGCGCGTCGGTACTTCACTAACACTTGCTTATCCATTTTCGCAGACGATCCCCTTAGGGTTATGCGCGATGTGGCAGCAGAATGTTGAACGACAGAGATGACCGGGTCTGCAATGGCGCACAGGATGTGGCAGCCATCCAACGCCGTCTGACCGCCCGCTATGTGCCACATGGAAGCTGGGTACTGCATGCAGGCGATCAGCGTCTGGACCTGGATACGGACGCAGCCGTATTGTTGGGCATTGATCCACTTGCGCACAATATGCTGGATCAGTTCATGGAGCGGGTGGCAAAAAGCGATCGCGGGCGCTGGCTGCGACTTGTCATGGAACACTGCCGGACAGGTGCACCGCTTTCCACGCACCTGATGTTGGAGGGTGTGAACGGCTCCCTTCAACGTGTGGACTTTCAGGCTGAAGTGGTGGCGCCCGACACCTGTCAGGCCATTTTGGCGGGTATCGTGATACCATTTCAACCCGGCCGCTCGGAACCCAGGCTTGAAGACTTCGTCGACATGGCGGAGGAGTGGCTCTGGGAAACGGATGCGCAAGGCCGCTTTACGTTCTTTTCGCCGGGAGCTGCGTTGCTTTGGGGCAAAACACCGATTGAAGATATCCTCGGCAAAACTCGGGCGGAGCTTCTGAGCGACCGCAATGACGTCATGGAAATGGACATGCATCTGGCCTGGATCGCGCAAAAAAAGGCGTTTCGCGACTTTCGATTCTGGCGCCGGTGCGACGACGGGCAGGACCGCTATGTCTCAAGCACCGGTAAACCGATAGTTGATGATGCTGGCAACTTTCTTGGCTATCGCGGCACTGGGCGTGATCTGACTGAACAGCAACGGATGCGTGAAGAACTTTTGGCGGCGAACCGCCAACTCAACTCGGCAAACAAAGCGAAATCGGATGCGATGGGTTCCCTCAAGGAGGCGAACGCGCTGCTGGAAGAGCAGTTCGAGGAGCTTGAGAGGGTGCAGGAGGAAGTGCGCCACAAATCGCTGCATGATCCTTTGACGGGCGTTGCCAACCGGCGCTTTCTGGACACGCGATTGGCCGAAAGCGCCGAGAAATGTCGGGAACAGGATGACTGGCTGGGTGTCCTGCATATCGATCTCGACCGGTTCAAACAGATCAACGACACGCTGGGCCACGCGGCAGGCGATGCTGTGCTTGCCCATGTTGCAGCGACTCTGGAAGATCATGCGGGCGAGGATGATCTGGTGGCACGGGTTGGTGGGGACGAATTCGTTGTCGTCAGAACTTCAAATGCGGACCAGACAGAGCTTGGCGAACTGGCGCAGACGTTGATCGAAGCATTGGGCAAACCCTACATTCACGACGGGCGGGAATGTTGGTTCGGGGCCAGTGTCGGTATCGCTGCCATGCGGGGCGAGGAAATTGTCTCGGATGAATTGTTGATGAACGCGGATATCGCCCTCTACCGAGCCAAAAATCGTGGGCGGGGTTGTTATCAGCACTTCAGCAATGAGGTGCAGCAGGAAATGATACGGCACAAAGTGCTCGCTGACGGCATCCGTGCAGGGCTTGAACGGGACGAGTTCGTGCCATGGTACCAGCCGCAGATCGATGCACAGACGCGAGAGATTCAGGGTTTCGAAGCGCTTGCGCGCTGGCATTGCCCGGATGGCTCGGTACGGCCGCCAGTGGATTTTCTAGGTGTGGCTGAGGATCTCAGTGTTGTGCCTCGAATAGACCATATGATCCTTGCGCAGTCGTTGAGTGATCTGTCCGCGTGGGACGCTGCAGGCTTGGATGTGCCTCATGTTTCGGTCAACGTGTCAGCCCGCCGGCTTCTGGACCCGGATCTGGTTACCAAACTGGACGCGTTCGACTTGCCCCGCGGGCGCGTGGCGTTCGAGTTGCTGGAGTCAGCGTTTCTGGACGATATGGAAGAGACGCTGGTCTGGAACATCGATCAGCTGAAGGAGAAAGGCATCGACATCCAGCTTGATGATTTCGGTTCGGGGCATGCATCAATTGTGAGCCTGGTCAAACTGGGACCGGATGCACTCAAGATCGACCGGCAGATGATCTCGGCGATAACGCTTGACCCCGCACGGCTGAGCGTCGTTGAGTCGATCATCAGCATTGGCCACTCCCTGGGCGTGAGAATCATTGCAGAGGGTGTCGAGACCGAGGAGCAGGCGCAAATACTTGCGGATCTTGGCTGCCATGGCTTGCAAGGCTATCTCATCTCGCGTCCCATGCCCGCGATCGATGTGCCCGGATTTGTCCAGAACTGGCGTGGGGAGGGGCAGCGCGCTCAGGCCTGAAGCTCACACATAAGTCTGTAGACACCGACCGGCGCGCTCATTTGCAATTCCAATTGATTAGTAAAAGCCATCGCTGTGTTTTCATCAAGAAACTCTGCGAACAGACAGCCAGGAACAGTCTGATCCGGACCGCGCAGGGCTTGCTCGGCATTGCCGGCCGTGTCGTCCGAGACACCCTCCCAAAGTTCTGCGCGGGCAAACGCCGGATTGTCCGGTATACGGTCGAGCAGGTGGGTCAAGTCTTGGTGCAATGCCCCGGCCCGTGTCACAGCGAAGGCACCACGTATGCGACCCTTTCGTTCTGCAACCCGGCAAATTGTACGGCTCATGTTCAGGAATGTGCCTGTCATGATGTGCCGCGTCATCGGCGTCGGGTCGTTCACACGCGCAAGATAGGCGGGGCTGGTCAGCACGCCCGGCTCTGAAACCTCATAGTAGGTGAAGTATGCGGTCGTGCCTGCAACAGATTGATAACGCCGCCCGCGAAGGAATCCGGGAATACCCAGCCGCTCGAGCAGATGTTCACCCTGATACCATGTCTCGTATGCCGCCTCATGTCCGGGCGCACAATCATTCCAGATCGCCAGCCTGCCTTCGGTCATGTTGGTGGCCGGTAGGGATGATCGTTGAATAATTCAGGTCGAAAGTCGAGCCCGTGCCCAGGCCTGTCTGGCGGCGCCATCATCCCGTTTGCAACCGGCACAGGATCGACCCACAGGTGATCGTGCCAGCCCATACACTCCAGCCAACTTGGGTTCGGGATCGAGGCCACCAGATGCGTCGACAGTTCTGGGAACATGTGCGGCGCGACCGAGATCCCCGCCGCGTGCGCGTCTCGCGCGATCCGGCGCAGTCCGGTATATCCGCCTCGCATAATGTCCGGTTGAAGGATTGGGATTGCACCCGAGGCATAGAAATCCCGCAGATCATAGCTGAGAAAGTGGTTCTCACCGCCTACAACCGGGGTTTCGATTGCGGCGGCAACCTTGTGATAGCCAGCGGGATCGTCGGCCATGACAGGCTCTTCCAACCATGCGATTCTGTGGGGGTCCAGTCGGCGCCCAAGCGAGATCGCAGCCTCGACCGATAGCCCCTGATTGACGTCGACCATGATCTCGACCCCATCCCCCAGCGCCGCCCGCATATCGCGCACATTCACAACGTCCTCGTCCTCTGTGAAGAGATGGGCAACTTGCATCTTGATGGCGCTGAAGCCGCCGGCAACGAAAGCCTCGGCCTTCTCGATCATGCCGTCATGGCCCAGTCCGCGGTAGCAGCCCGAACCATAGGCAGGCATTGCGTCGCCGTTGCCGCCCCAGAGCTTCCACAGCGGCTCTCCCATGGTCCGTCCCAGCAGATCCCAAAGCGCAATATCAATGGCAGATGCGGCCATGACCGTCAGCCCCATGCGTCCCTGGATGAAGGTCGCTTGCCACATCTGATCCCATAGCACTTCGGGGTTTTGGGCATCCTGCCCGATTAGCAAAGGGCGGTAGATTTCGTGGATGCACATCTCCAGCGTCCGCATTGCGCCCGCCAAAGGATGCAGATGCCCCGTGCCGATGATCCCGTCTCTGCTCTCGACCTCGACCACCAACAGGTCGATCATATCAAGCGTCAGGAACCCAGTCTGCGGTGGATCAGCAAACGGCACGGACAGCAAATGCGTCCGGATATCGGTGATTTCCATGTTCATCCCCTTTTTGCTGCAGCTTGGCGTGGCATTGCGCGTGCGTCAAAGGCCAAACGGGGTTTGCCTGTCCGCACGGATACGCTACTCCTCTGTCAAAATAGACTGACAGGGGTGCAGGATGGCCGAAAAGAAACTGCTACGGGTGATCGCCGGGGAGGCTATGGATGTGCCGCCCGTTTGGTTGATGCGCCAGGCGGGGCGCTACCTGCCCGAGTACAAGGCGACGCGCAAGCAGGCGGGTTCGTTCCTTGACCTCTGTTACACGCCGGAACTTGCCGAGGAGGTGACGCTGCAGCCGATCCGCCGCTACGGATTTGATGCGGCGATCCTGTTTGCGGACATCCTGCTGGTGCCCCAGGCCATGGGCATGAAGCTGTGGTTTGTCGAGGGCGAAGGGCCAAAACTGGCTTGGCCGGGAGACAAACCTGATCTGGGTGTACTGAAACCGCTGGACGAGATCGACGAAGTGCTCTCCCCGGTTTACAAGACAGTGAAGCGGCTTGCTGGATCCCTGCCCGCCGAGACGACACTGATCGGATTTGCAGGTGCCCCTTGGACGGTTGCGACCTACATGGTTGCCGGGCATGGCACGAAGGATCAGGAACCGGCCCGGCG
>JBGCFK010000289.1:0-3779 GCA_045106875.1 Paracoccaceae bacterium
AATACTTGATAAAGAATCAAAGTTTTGCCTATTTATTGGCTCAATTCGATACTAACCCTCGTCGAGGCCCATGTTCCGCCATTGCGTTGAATGTTTGATTTCTGATTGAAATGGGCGCTTTGGAGTAAGCGCATGACCGAACTGAGCGACCGCTCTGCAGTATTGGCAGATTTTGTCGATAACTGGAAACGTGTCGGTGGCCCCAGTTGCAGACTGGACGACCTGATGGTGCCCGGTGTTTCTGCCAGTGGGATCGTGGTATGCCTGAAGGACGGCGAGTGGCGGTATCACTATACCGGCGAATTGCACCAGAAGATCAATGGTCTGACCTTGCGTGGCCGGGTCCGCGACCAGATCCCGCCTCATATCTGGTGCCGAACCTCTACGTTATACCAACGCTGTCTCAAGACCCATATGCCACAGATGATCGAGACGACGGGTCATGTTGGCCGTAGTGTCGATATTCTGTTCAAAATCGCGCGTGTGGTCTGTGCGCCTCCGGAAGGTGCAGAAGCTGCGATTGCGGGCGTAGTCGAATGGGATTTCGAGATGGACCATGCACAGGAAGAAGTTCTTGCCGAACTTGTCTGCAGATGCGCAGGTCCCGCACTGCGCGAACAATTCCTGTCCGACCGCCCCGGCGTGGTGCGCGTCTCGGGGCAACTGGCGCTGCTGCGCGAGTTGGTCGAAGGTGCCTACGGCAACCTCAGCCCTGCCGATCGGACCTATCTGCAGGTGTATCTGCTTGGACTGTACTCTGAATATGACACAGATGGGCAAGCGCTTTACCACATCCACTAACATGCGAGGCCGCGGCCGTTGCGTGCTGTTGCGTGGCTCCAATTCCGGGTTTGCCTTTTCAGGGAGTTGTTGTTAGGGGGTGCGCGGGCTATCTGGGTAGGGGTCAAACCCCGTCAGAGGGCAGGGAAACGCAAACGTGGCGCCCAAGGCACCGCTAAGACAAGAGGTAGAGGCATGAGCGACATCGCAGATCGCGTCAAGAAAATCGTCGTCGAGCACCTGGGCGTGGACGAAGAGAAAGTCACCGAAAAGGCATCTTTCATTGATGACCTGGGCGCAGACAGCCTCGACACCGTCGAACTGGTCATGGCGTTCGAAGAGGAGTTTGGTGTCGAGATTCCAGACGATGCGGCCGAGTCGATCCAGACCTTCGGCGACGCAGTGAAGTTCATCACCGAAAAAGCCTGACCGAAAACGTTTGATCCTTTAAGGGATCAACGATCGCGCGGCTCCGGGACTCCCTGGGCCGCGTTTTCATTTGAAGGGTGCCGCCCGTGCGTCCTATACAAAGGGTCGGTGAGGGCAGATCGGGGTAAAGCATGCGGCGTGTCGTAGTCACGGGACTTGGACTGGTATCTCCTCTCGCGTGCGGGGTCGAGCAAAGCTGGGACCGTGCGCTGTCCGGCAAATCTGCCGCCGGAAAGATCCGACATTTCGACGCTTCACATCTGCCATGTCAGATCGCCTGCGAGATCCCGCTGGGTGACGGAACCGATGGCTCATACAACGCTGCTGACTGGGTGCCGCCCAAGGACCAGCGCAAGATCGACCGCTTCATCACCTATGCGCTGACGGCTGCCGAGCAGGCGGTCAACGATGCGGACTGGCGACCCGGTCCTGACGAGGTGGAGGCGCAGGAGCGCACCGGCGTGTTGATCGGTTCGGGCGTTGGCGGCATCGAAAGCATCGGCGACGCTGCGATCACACTGAAAGAGCGCGGACCTCGACGGATCTCGCCCTTCTTCATTCCAGGCGCGCTGATCAACCTCTGCTCTGGGCAGGTCTCCATCAAATATGGCTTTAAGGGTCCTAACCACGCGGTCGTCACGGCTTGCTCCACCGGAGCCCACGCAATTGGCGATGCCGCCCGCCTGATCATGCTGGGCGATGCCGATGTGATGTTGGCAGGTGGCGCCGAAAGCCCGGTCTGCGAGCTGTCATTGGCCGGATTCGCCGCCTGCAAGGCGCTTTCCACGGCATATAACGACACGCCGGAGAAGGGCTCGCGCCCCTATGACAAAGGCCGCGATGGCTTCGTCATGGGTGAAGGCGCAGGCGTGGTGGTTCTGGAAGAGCTGGAACACGCCCGTGCGCGCGGTGCAAAGATCTATGGTGAATGGCTTGGCTATGGCCTGTCCGGCGATGCCTACCATATCACCTCGCCCGCGCCGGACGGGGATGGTGGCTACCGTTCAATGAAAGCTGCGCTGAAATCCGCCGGGTTGGAGGCAACCGCCATCGACTATGTGAACGCACATGGCACCTCGACCCCTGTGGGTGACGAGATCGAGCTGCGCGCGGTCGAAAGCCTTTTGGGCAGTCACGCAAGCCATGTCTCGATGTCGTCCACCAAATCCGCCACCGGGCATCTTCTTGGTGCTGCGGGGGCATTGGAAGCGATTTTCTCAGTGCTTGCGCTACGCGATCAGGTGGCGCCGCCGACTCTGAACCTGGATGATCCGTCGGTGGACACGTCCATCGATCTTGTCCCACATGTCAGAAAAGAGCGCGAGATCAAGGTGGCGTTGTCCAACAGCTTCGGTTTTGGTGGAACGAACGCCTCCCTTGTGTTCGGCCGCGCGCCAACGTCCTGAATCCGAGGGGCTGAATCCCATGCGGAATGTCGCTGCCAATGCTCTGACTATCCTGATCGTGCTGGGTTTGCTTGTCCTTGGTGCGCTGGGTGTCGCGCAGCAGCGGGTGACCAGCCCTGGGCCACTGACCAAGGAAGTCACTGTGCAGGTGCCGCGCGGCGCGAGCGTCCGGCAGATTTCGGGTCTTCTTGCCGAGTCCGGTGTTCTCCCCGACAATACGCTGGGTGGACTGTTGAGCGGCGAGCAGCTGTTCCGGTTGACGGCGAATTACTCGGGAAAGGCGCAGAGCCTGAAGTTCGGAGAATATGCCATCGCGCCCGGCACTTCTGTTCAGGAGATTGTTGATCTTCTGGCCGAAGGGGGAAATGTCCAACACACCGTCACAGTGCCCGAGGGCATGTCGGTTGCGCAGGCGGTTGAACGCGTGAATGCGGCAGAACTGCTGACAGGTGAGATTGCGGAGATGCCGACCGAGGGCTCGCTGTTCCCTGAAACCTGGGCTTATGAGCGCGGTGCAACCCGACAATCAGTCATAGACCGGATGCAAACGCGTATGAACGCAGTGCTGGAAGAGGCCTGGGCCGCGCGCGCGCCCGATCTGCCGCTGAAGAACAAGGAAGAGTTACTGGTGCTCGCCTCGATTATCGAGAAGGAAACCAGACCCGCTGAACATGCGAAGGTCGCATCCGTCTTCATCAACCGCCTTCGTCTGGGTATGAAGCTGCAAACGGATCCGACGGTTATCTACGGGATTACGCTGGGACAGGCGCCCCTTGGGCGTGGCCTGCGGCGCTCGGAGCTGTCGGCAAGGACACCGTACAATACCTATGTCATCGAAGGTCTGCCACCGACGCCCATTGCGAATCCTGGCCGGGAATCGCTGATGGCTGCGGCGCAACCCGATCAGACTGACTACCTTTACTTCGTTGCGGACGGCACTGGCGGGCACGCGTTCGCAACAAATCTGGACGATCATAACCGGAATGTTGCGAACTGGCGCCGGATCGAGCGTGAACGGAACGCGAACCAGTAAACGCTTGGTTAAATTTGCGTGAGTTTATTAACAGCACATTAACATAACCTGCTGAAATTAATACATAATTTCCGAAAAAGGTATTGACCTGGCGCACGGTCAAGAGTATCACTTCAGACATGCTACGAGAA
>JBGCFK010000029.1:0-2529 GCA_045106875.1 Paracoccaceae bacterium
GACGCACATTCCATGATCCGCAAGCTGGCCGAGGCAAAGACCCCTGCCCTCCCCATGCACCTGATCGAATTGTTCGAGGACTTGCGCGACCGTGCGCCGCCTGACTACTTCCCGCATGAGTTCCTGAACAGCGGTTGGGAGCCGCTCTGGAGCGCCCATGTGCGCCGCGAGATGTCACACCGTGGGTTGACCTATCTCGGCCAGGCCGAGTTGGAGCGACAACGGCCAGATCTTTCGCTCAATTCCGCGCAACGTTCAGCCTTGGAAGATGTGCATGAGCAGAACACCTGGGACACGCTGTTCGATGTGCTTGTGGATACGCCCTTTCGCATCGACCTCTACGGACGAGACCCGCAATCGGCTGATCTGGCGGCAATGGACCAAATCTGGCTGTCGGCCCGCAAGGGTGCAAACGCAAAGCTGATCGCAAAGACGCCCGCAGGCTCGCTGAAATTCGACAATTTGGCTGCGCGCGGAATGCTGGACGCTTTGCAGGGCGGGCCGATGCAGTTGCAGGATCTTGGTGGCCAGCTTGGGTTGGGCATGGCGGATGTAAGGAACGCGGCGGATTGCCTGATCATGGGAAACATCGCGACCCTGTGCGCGCCACCCTCCTCGACCCACATGGCAGAGGCTTTGAACTGGCGGTTGTCTGCAGCCGCGTGCAGGCCGGAGGGCACTCCGATCGCGGCCCTCGCAGGACGCCATGGCCCGATACGCGCACGCGCGGCAGATATCGGGCTGCTCGATCAAAGCGTTGAGGGTATTGTGGCGGCGGCACGTCAGCATGAAGCCCTGAAGGCGCGTTATTTCGCTGACGAGGCGGATCTGAACGATGCCGCATTGTTGTCAGAGACAAGGGACGCGCAACTGGCCGTTCGAAGCGACCTTGCCCGGCGCGGCGTGCCCGTCCGCGATTTGTAGCACCTGCTACAGTGAAACGGGCCGAATCAGGGTAAAAAGCAGGTACTAGAGGCGCGAAGAACTTCGCCCGACAGCAACTGATGAAAGAGATTTGCCATGTCGAAGACCAATAGAACGACCGATGCGAGCAAGGTTGAGCTGACGGACGAGGAGTTGGACGGCGCCGAGGGAGGTGCGGGGTTTCTGAAGCTTGGCGATATCGAAGGCGAGTCGGTGATCCAGCCAAAAACCGTATCGTCGACAAGCTGGAAGATGAACGCCAGCCCAACCGACGCGAATGTCAGGCTCGACAAATCATCGACAAAGATCAAGTACTGACGGCTCAACAGACAATTTGCCGTCCCGCAATCGCGGTGCGGTTTGCCAATTCCTAACGCGGATATGTTCTTGGTCTTCCCTGCTGGGGCGAATCGGATATGGTCAGCCCGGAACAGAAGGAACACCTGAACGATGATCGCGTCTGGCAGGCTTGACTATGGCAATCTCATGCAATTGGCGATGCGCGGCATGATGGCCGAGGTGTTGAGCCAGGTGGCCGAGAACGGCCTCCCCGGCGAACATCACTTTTACATCAGCTTTGACACCGGCCACCCGGGCGTGGACATGCCGGATTGGCTGAAAGACAGCTATCCGGACGAGATGACCATTGTTCTGCAGGAATGGTTCGCAAACCTGGCTGTGACGCCGGACAGGTTCTCTGTGACGCTCAACTTCTCGGATCAGGCGCAGACGCTGGTAATTCCGTTGGCCGCAGTGAAAACGTTTGTAGATCCATCGGTGAAATTCGGACTGAAGTTCGATCCGCAAGAGCCTGATGAAGAAGAGATTCCGTCGATTGTTCTGGACACGGGCGAAGAGGAATCCGCGGCGCCGGAAGGCGGTTCCGCAGACGTGGTCAGCCTGGACAGCTTTCGCAAACCCTGAACCCACACCCCGTTAGTTGATCGTAAACGGGTTACGCACATGATCGCATCAGCCCGTTCGCGCTGGACATTTGGCCGGACATTTGACGCTGCCCCCTCCCATTGGCTATAGCCGCCACAATCCAGAACAGGAGCGCGAGATGGCCAAGACCCGGACAGAAACCGACAGCTTCGGACCGCTAAAGGTCCCTGCGGACAAGTACTGGGGCGCACAGACCCAGCGCTCGCTGAAGAACTTCCCGATCGGTTGGGAAACGCAACCCGTTGCAGTGGTGCGTGCGCTTGGTGCCATCAAGCGCGGAGCGGCCGAGGCGAATATGGAACAGGGCAAGCTCCAGAAGAAACTTGGCAAAGCCATCGTCAAGGCAGCCACCGAAGTCTTTGAAGGCAAGCTGGATGATCACTTTCCGCTTGTGGTCTGGCAGACCGGCTCCGGCACCCAGTCGAACATGAATGCCAATGAGGTCATCGCGAACCGAGCGATCGAGATCCTTGGCGGGGAAATCGGCTCGAAAGATCCGGTGCACCCGAACGATCATTGCAACATGTCGCAATCTTCGAACGACACTTTTCCAACCGCAATGCATGTTGCCGCAGCCATGACCGCGACAGATGTCCTGCTGCCTGGGCTTGCCCGGTTGCATGAAGAACTCAGCGCGAAGGCAAAGGCTTTCTCGACGAT
>JBGCFK010000290.1:0-12536 GCA_045106875.1 Paracoccaceae bacterium
ACATTTCGGTCGTCCTTGCGCGCAGGCCCGCGCCCTTGCACCGGAAGAAGTGGATGGACAATCACCCATTCTTCGTCTGTCAGATCAAATCTCGCCATGATCACCTCCCTTCTGCAGGAAGTGAATCAGAGGCTTGCGACAACATCAAACTACGCGCGAATTGGGTTCAGAAGATAGCTGAGTATGTAAGTCCCAAGATTTAAGCTGAGTACTGCACATTGGCTTCGTGAAACGAACGGGGTAATCCGCATGCCCAAGATCAAGCCCTCCTAGACCGTGCATGATCCGCGTCTGCATTCGGCCCGGCTGGCGACGGAAATGACGATGTTGGATATCGACGCGTCGATCCTTGCCAAGCTGGACCAGCTTGTTCCGATCGGCTGGCACAACGCGCACAGCAAGGCGCCGTGCCAGCCGGTCAAGGAGAAGGTGACGATCCGGCTGGACGCGGACATGGTGCAATGGTTCCGGCATCTGGGAATGGGTTGCCAGCAGCGGATCAATCTGGTCCTTCGCTGTTACATGGACTCGGTGATCTCGCGCTATGTCGAGCCCATTGTCGAATACGAAGAGGCCGGCCCTCGGGATTGACACATGGCCTGCACACTCCGCCGGCGCCCCTGAACGGTTGAGCAGGGCGTCGTCTGAGCAGTTGGAACTCCGGGATCAACCGATCGGCTTCTTTTCAACGCTTGTTATCCAGCAGCACCTGCCGCACCGGTACCGAGCAGAGCGTCTATTTCACTGGCAGGCATTCCAGCTTCTGCCAGCACTTCTTCGGTGTGCTGACCCAGAACCGCGCCGCCAAAGCGGTGCTCTGCCGGGGTACCCTGAAACTGCGCCGGTGTTCGGGTCTGACGGATCAGGCCGGCCTGCGGGTGCTCGGTTTCTACAATCAGTGCGTTGGCTGCAATCTGCGGGTGGCGGATCATGTCCGCTCGCGTCAGCACTGGCGCTGCTGGAACATCGAACTGGTCCATACGTTCGATCCAATCCGCTGTGGTGCGCGTGCGCAGCGCCTCCTGCGTCATCTCGAGCCTCGCGGGTTTGTGTTCCTCCAGCCCGGCCGATGTCAGGAAGCGCGGGTCCTCCTTCCACTCAGGCTTTTCGCAGGCATCCGCCAGCTTCTCCCAATCCACACGCCGAAACGCGGCGACCGAGATATACCCGTCCTCGGTCTCGTAGATCAGATCGATGAAACTCTGTGCTGTCTCGGTTTGCATCTCGTCACCCACAAACGTGTGCCCGCCCATGTCCGAGGCCCAGAGGAAGTGCACCACTGTGTCCAGCATCGACAGGCGGATATGCTGGCCGCCGCGGCCCCGTTCGCGTGCAAACAGGGCTGCCGTGACGGCCTGAGCAACCGTGAATCCGGTCAGCTTGTCCGGCAGGATCGTGCGGATCAGCGAGGGCCGGTGCTGGTCCGAGAGCGCCTGCACCGTGGTCAAGCCGGACAGCGACTGGATCAGCGGATCGAAGACGGGCTTGTGCGCATAGGGTCCTTCGAACCCGAACCCCGCAATGGACGCATAAACGATGTCGGGGCGTGCGGCGCGGGCGTCCTCGTAGCCGATACCCAGACGGTCCACCACGCCGGGCCGGAAGTTCTGGATCACTGCGTCCGCGCCCGCAAAAAGCCGCAGCAATGCGTCGCGTGCGCCGTCCTTCTTCAGGTCCAGCACCACCGACCGCTTGTTGCGGTTGTTGTTCAGAAAGCTTGCCGAAAGCCCGCCACGCCGGGTTGCGACGGCCCGTGTGTTGTCACCGCGCGGCGCCTCGACCTTTATGACGTCCGCGCCCTGGTCGGCGAGGATCATTGCGCCCAGTGGGCCTGCGATCATGCCCGAAAGGTCGATCACGCGTACGCCGTCCAGTGGTCCTGCCATGCCGTTGTCCTTCTCTCGTCCGGTGCGCAGGTTAGGACGGCGTCGACGCGCCGCCAAGAGGCTTGGCAAAACCGCTCCTTCCGGGCAGGCTGGAGTGATGGCAAAGATCTCGCTCAGTTTCGACAATGGCCCGGACCCCGATGTGACGCCGCAGGTGCTGGATGTGCTGGCAGGTGAGGGGATCCGGGCGAGCTTCTTCGTGCTGGGCCAGAAGATCGCCGATCCGTCCTGCCGTTCGCTGACCGAACGCGCTGCGGCCGAGGGCCACTGGATCGGCAATCACACCTACACCCATTCCGTGCCGCTGGGCGAGGTGACCGAGCCGGGGCGTGCCGGGGCCGAGATCCGCGACACCCAGGCGCTGATCAGCGATCTTGCGCATCCGGACGCGCTGTTCCGGCCCTTCGGTGGCGGTGGTGTTCTGGGAAAACACCTGCTGAACGCCGAGGCAAGGGCGGTGCTGGAAGACGATGCCATGACCTGCGTTCTTTGGAACTCCATCCCGGAGGACTGGAAGGATCCTGAAGGCTGGCTTGACCGGGCGCTTGCACAGATCGGTGAACTCGATCATGCGCTGGTGGTGCTGCATGACCTGCCTACGGGCGCCATGAACCAACTGCCGACATTCATCGACCGCACGCGCAGCGCAGGCCATGCCTTCGTGCAGGGGTTTCCGGCGGACTGCGTGCCACTTCGCAACGGGGTGGCGGGTAGCGCTCTGGACGAATACATCACCCAGTGACGGGCCTTTCGTTGACCAAAGCCCAGCGATAGGCTAGCTGCCCTGCCAAGCGGCGAGAGTGAGGTGCCATGAGCGAGACCGACAGCTTTATCCAGGAAGTGTCCGAAGAGGTTCGGCAGGACCGGATGTTCGCGCTCTGGAAGAAGTGGGGACCGCTGGTCATTGGCGTGATCGTCCTGATCGTGGCGGCGACGGCCTATTGGTCGTGGACCCGGACGCAGGAGCAGGCTGCGGCGGAGGCGCTGGGCGGCACGTTCATTGCGGCGGATCCTCAGGTCCTGGACGAACAACTGGCGCTGCCGGACAAAATCGAAGGTCCCGCCAAGGTTCTGGCCGAGCTTGCGGCTGCCGGTACGCTGGCGCGTGAGGGGCGGGCCGAGGACGCCGCAACGCGCTACAAGGCACTGTCAGACCGCGCCGAGTTGCCGGTCGAGTACCGCGATATCGCGATGTTGCAATGGGCACGCCTGACTGGTGGCAGCGAAGCCGTGGCAGCGCTTGAGCCATTGCTTGCCGAGGACAGACCCTTCCGCGTCATGGCGCTCGAACTGCGCGGTACGCTGTATCTGGGGCTGGGGGATATGACTGCGGCGCATGCAGACTGGCGCGCGGTGATGGAAGATCCGACAGCAACGCCGGGCGCGCGCCAACGCGCTGCGGCATCGCTTGCGGCAACCGGTGGAGAGATCCCGGGACAGTCCGGCTGAGTCGCATCGGATCAACAAACGCTGGGGAGCGAATGGAATGAGCATCATGTCTTTGCGTGGTCTGGGTGGAATTCTGGTCACGACGCTGATTCTGTCTGGCTGCAGCCTGTTCGATGATGACGAGCGGCTGGAGGGCGAGCGGATCAAACTGCGCGACCAGCAGCGCGCGGGACAGACCTTTACCGGGACAGCGCCTGCGCTGCCGCAGGCACGGCGCAATGCCGAGTGGACGCAGACCAATGGCCTCTCCTCACATGCTTCGGGTCATCTGGAGGGTCCGACCAGCCTGACAGTCGCCTGGCGCGCCGATGTGGGATCGGGCGGTGGTGACGGCATTACCAGTACTCCTATCATTGCCGGTGGCCGCGTCTTTGCGCTGGATGCCGAGTCTCAGCTTTCCGCATTCGATGCGGGTTCGGGATCTGTCGCGTGGCGCACGGACCTGGCGCCCGAGGGTGAGGATGGTGGTGACGGATTTGGCGGCGGGCTTTCGACCGAGGGCGGAACGGTCTTTGCCACAACCGGTTTCGGTGAAGTGCTGGCTGTCAACGCCAGCAGTGGCGAGATCATCTGGCGTTACAAGGCTGCAGCTCCGTTCCGCGCAGCACCTGCCGTGGATCGCGGTACCGTCATTGCCGTGACGCGGGACAACCGGGGTGTCGCGATCAGCGCGCAAAGCGGGCAGCTCATCTGGCGTATCGACGGGATCAGCGGCTCTGCAGGGCTTCTGGGCGGCGCGAGCCCTGCGATTTCGGGCAGGCTGGCGGTATTGCCCTTCGCATCGGGTGAAGTGATCGGTGCAGATACCTTGAGCGGCCGTACCCGTTGGAGTGCCGTCCTTGGCGGCGCGCGACGTGGTCTGGCGCGCGCTTCGATATCGGACGTGACCGGCGATCCGGTCATCGTGGGGCGTGCCGTGGTCGCGGCAAACCAGTCGGGGCGTATCGTTGCCATTGACGGCCAGACGGGACGCCGGGGCTGGACGCGCAGCATCGGCTCGACCGGGCCGCTCTGGGCCGCCGGGCAGTCCATCTACATGGTCTCGGATGATGCGGCGGTCATGCGCCTGTCCGTCCAGACAGGACAGACTGTTTGGCGAACGGAAATTCCGGCTTTCGAGGACGAGGAAGACCGTGAGGACCCGATTGCCTATTCGGGCCCTGTTCTGGTTGCTGGCCGGTTGCTCGTGACATCTTCGCTGGGCGAGTTGCTCAGCTATGACGCGCAGACCGGCGAGGCGCTCGGCGCAGTCGATATCGCAGATGGCACCACCACAGGCGTCGCGGTGGCCAATGGCACAGTCTATGTGCTGAGCGAAGGTGGCACGTTGCAGGCGTTTCGCTAGGGGCAGTTAGTCTGTCGGGCGCAGAAGCAGGTTCTCCTCGCCCTGATACTGACGGATACTGTCGGCAATCCGGTAGCGTTGTTCGATGCACCATGCGTCCAACTCTGACCGGAACACGTCCCGGATCTCGGCGAATATGAACGGGCGCTGCGCAGCGATCACCTTGTTGCAGCCGCGCAATGCCTGCATCTCGTGCCCCTCCACATCGACTTTCAGAAACGAAACCTTTCGGTCGGCCAGCGCATCATCACCGCGAAGCACAGGAACCCGCTGACCCGGGCCTGTACTTTTCTTCTGCTCCGGATCTGTCTTCTGGCCCGTATCTGTCCTGACAAGATGATTGCGGCCCAGATGCAGCGGGGCAGGCGTCATGAGCACGGCTTCGCCTGCCGCATCTGACAGTGCTTCCTTGCGGATCTCGAACCGGGTCAGGTCATTCAGAGCCTTGTTGACGGTCAGGATCGTATGCGCCTCCAAACCGGGCTCGAAGGCGATGACCTCGGTGGCGCCAAGGTGCATTGCGGCGAAGATCGCGTGATTTCCGATATATGCGCCCACATCCACGAACGTGCCGCCCGGTGGAAAGTGCTTTGCGATCATTGCGAGTGATGCAGGCTCGTAAAGCGTGCCGCGTGCGTGGTGTGCCTGAATGTAGTCAAAGGGATTGGCAACGAAGAATCGAAAGTGCGTGCCCTCGTGATGGATGTCGACCGTTGAGGCCAGCAATGGCTGAAAGAGCTCGAACGGGGGCAGGGGCGCGTCCACTATCGAGCCTTGTTGCGCGTCAAGCCTCGCGTCATGGCTGTTCCTTCAGATCACGGCGGCGGATCTTTCCCGTGGCAGTCATGGGCAGTGCATCGATCCACCGGACCTCTCGCGGGGCGACATGCGGCGACAGGCGCTCGCGCACATATGCGATCAATTCGTCCGCCAGTTCAGGCGCGCCATTGCGACCGTCCGCCAGCACAACGTGGGCGCGCACGATTTCGGTGCGCAGCTCATCCGGCACGCCGATACAGGCCGACATGGCAACAGCTGGGTGTCGGTTCAGACAGTCCTCTATCTCGGACGGGCCAACCCGGTAACCCGCCGTCGTAATCACGTCATCCGTCCGCGAGGCGAACCAGAAATACCCATCCGTGTCCACCCGCCCCTCATCGCCGGTCAGCATGTAGTCGTGTCCATCATCGGCCGTCACAAACTTCTCGGCGGTCTTTTCGGGCAGGTTCCAGTAGCCAAGGAACATGGCCGCATCGCCGCGGCGCAGTGCGATCTCGCCAGTTTCATCCGGATCGGCAATCGTGTTGTCGGGCCGCAGGATGCGCACATGGGAGCCGGGGATCTCCTTGCCCATCGATCCCGGTCGGGGCTCAAACAGGCGCGAGTTGTTGCCGAGCACAAGGTTGCATTCGGTCTGGCCGTAAAACTCGTTGATGGTCAGCCCCAGCGTCTCGCGCCCCCAGTCGAGCATGGCTGCGCCGAGGCTCTCGCCACCCGACCCGACGGCGCGCAGCGGCAGGTCGCACGGCGGCACGGCCTGACGCATCATCTTCAAAGCCGTGGGCGCGAGGAAGGCCGAGGTCACCTTTTGCCGAACCATCAGGTCATATGCTGCATCGGGATCAAACTTGCGGGGGGTATGCGCAATCAGGGGCACACCAAAGCGGAGCGACGGAAGCGCGACATTGCCAAGCCCACCCAGCCAGGCCCAGTCCGAAGGCGTCCAGATCCGGTCGCCTTTCTGAGGCCAGAAATCGTAGAACAACTGGCAGCCCGGCACGTGCCCCGGGACGACCTTCTGGCCATGCAGCGCGCCCTTGGGTGGACCTGTCGTGCCCGAGGTGTAGGTCAGGAAGGCGGGCGTATCGGGCGTAGCCGGCGCAAGCGGACAGTGGTCCGAGGCCTTTTCCATAACCTGGGGCAGTCCCGCAGCACCGTCCGCCGGACCCTCGATGCACCAGATGTGCCCGAGTGCTGGCAGATCGCCGCGGATCTCGGTCATTTTGGGCAGGTTGTCGTGATCGGTGATCACGGCCTTGGCTCCTGAATCTGACAATCGAAACTTCAACCCGTCCGCTCCGAACAACGTGAACAGCGGCATCAGGATCACGCCCAGCCTGTAGGCGGCAAGGTGGCAAAGGATTGTCTCGGGCGCCTGCGGCAGGAGCACGGCAATCCGGTCGCCGGGAACGATCCCGTGGGCCGTCAGCACATTTGCCAAACGCGCGGACAGACGCGACAGGTCGCGGAACGTGTACTCGCGAACCACGTCCGAGACGTGAATCAGTGCCAGCCGGTCAGGTTCCGTGGCGGCCCACTTCTCGCAAAGATCCCATGCGAGGCTGTAGTCTCGGGGGATCTCCCAACGGTGGGCGGCACGCACGGCCTCCCAAGTGTCAGCCCGGGTGATCTCCATCGCTTACATGGACGGCTTGGTCTCGGCAAAGGCCGGGATCGTCATGGCGCGTTCTGTCAGGGCCGCGAGCCCGGGATAACCCGGGTCCAATACCCATGGATTGGTCAGTTCGACAAACTGATAAGAGATCGCCGCTGCAATCTGTGGCCCGTCCAGGTCGCCATCGCCAGGTACCGTATCCAACGCCGCAAGGGCGCCTTTGATCTGGCTGACGAGGCGCTGCTGCCACTCCATCCAGTGGAACTTCTCGGGTCGCCTGTTGCGGTCATAGACCAGCGCGACGGCCTTCTCCGCTGCGCCTGAGGCCAGTGCCAGCCGCTGATATGCATCCCTGCGCGCATCACCCTGATCAGGCAGCGCGCGCCACCCGTTGGGAGACGTCTCGTCGAGCCAATCGCCCATGGCATAGGTCTCTATCAGTCGCGTGCCATCGTCCAGTTCCAGCACCGGGATACGCCCGACAGGGTTCATCGCCTTCAGCCGCTCGAAGTCCGGACCAGCGGTCAGGATATCACGGCGATCGATCTGCCGCTCTTGCAGGGCGCAGAATATCGCGACACGGCGCGCGAACGGCGACAAGTCACGTCCATAGAGAATCATAGTCTGCTCCCGCCTTTTGTGCGCTATGGGATAGCCCGCACTAGACGCGGCACACAAGTGATTGTGTTGATGAGGTCATTCCGGTTGCCCGCAGGCGCAAACCTGACTAAATTCATCAGACCGGGAGGAACCATGACAGATATCGCTACAACGCCGCCGCTGATCGACCCGTTCGCCCGCGCGATCTCGTACCTACGCGTTTCCGTCACGGATCGCTGCGATTTCCGCTGCGTCTACTGCATGTCCGAGCACATGACGTTCCTGCCCAAGAAGGAACTGCTGACGCTGGAGGAGATGGACCGGCTCTGCTCGACCTTCGTGCGCATGGGCGTCCGCAAGCTGCGCGTCACGGGCGGCGAACCATTGGTGCGCAAGAACATCATGTGGTTCTTCGAACGCATGGGACGGCATCTGGGTTCGGGGCTCGACGAGCTGACCGTCACCACCAACGGCTCGCAGTTGAAGAAACTCGCGCAGCCGCTGGCCGATTGCGGGGTGAAGCGGATCAACGTGTCGCTGGACACACTGGACGAGGCAAAGTTCCACGCGATCACCCGCTGGGGCCGTCTTGCTCAGGTTCTCGAAGGGATCGAAGCTGCACAGGCAGCGGGGCTCCGCGTCAAGATCAATGTCGTCGCGCTGAAGGGCACCAACGATACCGAGGTGCACCGCCTGATCGAGTGGTGCCGCGATTGGGGTCTGGATCTGACGTTTATCGAAGTCATGCCCATGGGCGATCTCGGCGAGGAAGACCGGCTGGACCAGTACTGGTCTCTGGAGGATGTGCGCTCCGAGATGGCGACCCGCTGGACCCTGACCGATACCGAGGAACGCACCGGCGGGCCTGCGCGCTATGTCCGCGTCGAGGAGACCGGGCAGCGGATCGGGTTCATCACGCCGCTCAGCCATAATTTCTGCGAGAGCTGCAATCGCGTGCGGCTGACCTGTACGGGCCAGCTTTACATGTGCCTCGGCCAGGATGACGATGCGGACCTGCGCAAGGTGCTGCGTGAGACCGAGGATGACGCCCGGCTTGAGGCCTCCATCCGCGAGGCCATCACGCGCAAGCCCAAGGGCCACGATTTCGACTATTCACGCCAGAAGGTGGAAGGTCAGATCACCCGGCATATGTCGGTGACCGGCGGTTGATTGCGCAGCCGCTACGATTGGTGCTGCCTGCGATTGCGCAAAACTTGGTGCTCGCCTTTGTGCGATCGGGTGGTTGCAATCAGCTCTGTTTGGCCACCTCTTGATCCGTTGCCAAGTTAAAGGCGGCGAGTTCCTAAGCGATTGCTGTTGTCACAACGGTTGAAAGGTTCCCGCTTCTGGTGAGATTTCGGAACCTACAACAAAGCCGTGTCTGGGCCTTCCATGCGATCTCACGGATGGATTGCGGCGCCGCTTCGAATTTTGGCTGTTTTTCTTTGCTGCCGCGGGCCGGGAATCGATAGCTCGAGGCCGATTCAATCGAGAACCGTCGCGCCATGGTGTTTCCAGCCTTGGTGATCGTTCCAGGCTTGAGCTGCCCGCCGGTTGACCTTTCAGAAGGGACCAGACCGAAATAGGCCATCAACTGGCGCTGATATCGCCGCTCGGGGGCAACAAGCTCCAACATCTCCACAACCCGCTCACCCGGTAACGAGAAGTCCACTTCGATGGCCGGGCATTCGCAGGTGCAATCATACTTGAGATTGGCCGTGCGGAATTTACGCCCGTTGGCCAGCGCGTCTTGCGTGAAGTCAAGCGACCACCGTTGATTGGCAGCGATTGGGCGCCAGCCACCTTCTCGCCCTTCGCGTGGGACCTTCTTGCGCTTCGTGCGCCGCAACCAAAGGCGTTCTTCGCGGTAGATACGTTCCACCACTTTCACGTTTGCCTTGAAGCCCTCGCGGACCAACTTGGCATGCAGTTCGGCTATTTGGAGCAGTCGGCACTGACCCTTGAAACTGATGCGCCACGGCCAACAATTGCCGGTGCCGGGTCGGTAAAAATGCGCGATCTCCTGTCCATGGCAGTGGCCAGAGCCGCTGAAGCGCGCAACTTCATCCTTGATCCGCGCGGTGAAATCGCCTCGGTCACGATGCTCAACTTCGCAACTGCGGGCGCATATTTATACTGCTGGAATCCAACTGGACTACATGACTTGCCACAGTATGCCTTGCAGCCTCTCGATATCTTGAAGCTGGAAAGTCAATCTTTGCACGCCGACTGCAAATTCATTCTGCAAAGTCTCATTCCGGTCAGTGGTTCGGCGAGCGGCAAATACTTTGAGCTAAGGGCGCAGGAATGGGGTGAGGCCTTTGTCAAAATGCTCGTCGAGCGTGACGGCGAGGTATCTTTCCCTTCGCTTTACCGGACTCTGAACGCCATTGAATCCAACACAGGAGAATGGCCCGACATCCTGGAATTTATGCTGGGCTCCAGCATGGAAAGCGTGCGGCGTTGTGCAGGCGAGATGCTGGCCAAACAGCAAGACAGCCCCCGCGAGTTCGGAAGCATCGTCGGTGAACTCTACGCTTATCTGAATTTTCTGGATGATCCGATGCTTCAGCGTGCTCTTGAGAGCCCGCGTGCGTCTCTTTCGGCAACTTGTGATCCCGATCAACCCGCAACTTGGTTCATCAATGTGCCAATTGAATATGTGTCGCTCTGGGCTCCGGTGCTGCGCACGATGTTCACTGTGCAGATGCTCTACAAGTCCCGCAGTCCGTCTTCACCACCAGTGAATATGATCATCGATGAAGCCGGTCAGCTCGGTCATTTCGATGCGCTCCTGCGGTCTTTCACCTTCGGACGTGGCGCTGGAGTTCGTGCTTGGGCCTTGTTTCAGGATGCGGGGCAAATCACCCGCAATTTCGGACCCACCGGATTGCAAGGCTTCATGGGGTCAGCGGCGCTCCGTCAATTCTTTGGAATTCGAGATTACCAAGCTGCGCAGCTTGTCTCATCTATGCTCGGCCAGGAAACCCTCGAATACGACGATACGCTGCGCCAGTCTCAGGCCCGAAAGGCCAAACGGCACGCGGCCATGAGCATCCTAGGAGGTAGCGATCCTTTCGCGGCGGCTCAGAATTACCAACACCACGCATTCGAAGAAATACACCGAACGAAACAAGCGCGAGCGTTGATGACTCCTGACGAAATCCTGGCCATGCCCGAAGACAGACAGATTTGCTTTGACTCGGGCAAAAGCCTTGGACCGATCCTTGGTCACAAATATCCTTACTACCAGCGCCCCGAATTTGCAGGGCAGTTCCTACCCAATCCGTTTCATCCGCCTTTGGATCGCGTGCCTATCCCCCGTCGATGGGGTCGGGGAACGGCTAAAGTGATTACGGAGGCGGTGCCGAGCAAGTTTGCGCACCTCCCACAATATGACGCTGGCTCTTGGTCATACGTCCAAGGATATCGCCCGCGTTGAGCTAAATCAGGAGAAAGCAATGTCCGAAGAGAAAGAGGAAGACCGGCACCCGAAAGTGCGACACCGCGACGGTCTTGTACAAGTCGCAGTCTGGGAAAAGGAGACGGACAAGGGGCCAGTCTACAACACAGAAAGAACGCGTTCCTACCGCGATGAAGATGGGAAGTGGAAGAAAACCCATTCCATTCCTGAACGTGACCTGTTGAAGGCGGCGCGCCTCGACCAAAAGGCTTACGAGAGCATCGCAAGGTTGCGGCAACAAGCGCAAGACGCGCCTGACAAGCGCGAACTGCGTCGCCGTCAGCGCGATGACAGAGAGCGGTAAGTCACTGTGAGAGGGGCGTTCGGCGGTGCTCGAACGCTCTGCACATTCGCCTCCATTTTTGGCAAGAGCCTGCAATCCATGGTATAATTGGGAGTAGGTGCCAGGGCGAAAGCCCCGCTCATTAAGCGTCACACGCTTCATAGTACTATTAGCGACCCGAATTTAGTTCCGGTTGCGGAAACTCCTAGACACGCAAGTGCCTGAACGCGCCGTCCCAAGATGGCCGCGAAAGGCGTCTTCGTGCCAGCATGATAAGGATCAATCGTCGTGAAAGATGCTGAAATGAAAGACTGCACCGATCTTGCCGAGGTTATGAACACAGCGGCCAGCGCAGACCACCATAGTCGGCTGGATATCGATCTCGATCATTACAAGAGCTATCTGGATGATCCGGTTCTGACTCCCGAACAGAAGAAGATATCGTTGGCGCGCTTTGGACGATCATCTCCGCCTTTGTCGAGCTAGGCTTTGGCGTCCATCCGGTCCAACAAGCCTGTGGAAAACCCGAAACGGCCCTTGATCTAAAGGCGAAATCGGAGTCCACTAAACCTAAGCAAGACAAGAATAACCCAGGCATAGACGCGCCCGCCATCTAGCGAGTGGCGCGAGAAAGAGAGGGGTTCATGGGTGTCCCACAGACTAAAGCAGAGCCAAAGGCAACCATTATCTACTGTCGCGTGTCGTCTGTTAAGCAATGCACTTCGGGGGCGGGGCTCGATAGCCAAGAACATCGATGCCGCCAATATGCAGAGCAAAAGGGCTATGCCGTCGAAGCGGTCTTTCCCGATGACGTGTCCGGCGGCGGGGATTTCATGCAACGCCCAGGCATGCGCGCAAATGCTGGCCTACCTGGATGCGCAGAAGGGCCGTCAGTACACCGTCATTTTTGACGATTTAAAGAAGTTTGCCCGCGACACGGAATTTCACATCAAGCTGCGCCGCGAGTTAGCTGAGAGCTATGTTTGAATCTGGTGCCCGGGCGATTTGAGTGTCGGCGGTGCATCTGGTTGGTTTGAAGTCGCAAAACAAACCACCAACCATTGAGGACGCACCACCATGGACGAGGCTAACATCATCGATTTTGCGGGTCGAGA
>JBGCFK010000291.1:0-15468 GCA_045106875.1 Paracoccaceae bacterium
ACTGGCAACTGTGTCGGGACATGAATGCCCGAACTGCGGTGAACTCAAGCGCGCTCACAATGTCTGCAGTGCATGCGGTTTTTACCGCGACCGCGAAGTGGTTCTGCAGGCGGACGACGCCGATCTGGACGACGACGCAGCGTGAGGCGCACGCGCGATCTGCTCGCGCACTTCGCTTTCCTGCCCCGGCTAGAGCGCTGACCCGATGACGGGATCAACTGTCATATCCGTCGATGCGATGGGCGGCGACGGTGGTCCTGCGCCTGTTGTGGCAGGGCTGGCACGCGCGGCCAAGACAGACCCATCCCTGCATTTTCTGCTGCATGGTCACGAAGATCAGCTGACAAAGCTGCTCGCACGGCGTCGCCCGCTGCGAGGCAGGTGTGAAATCCTGCACTGCGAGCAAGTGATCGGGATGGACGAAAAGCCATCACGCGTTTTGCGCACGGGCCGCAAGAGCACTCTGTGGAACGCACTGCAATCTGTCTCGGAAGGCCGTGCAAAGGTTGCCTTGTCAGCGGGCAACACGGGCGCGATCGTTGCGCTCGCCATGGCCGCGCTGCGCCGCGCACCGGGTGTACATCGGCCCGCTATCGCTGTGCACTGGCCCGCCAACCGCCCGGAAGGCTTCAACGTGGTGCTCGACATGGGCGCGGATATCCGTGCGGATGGCCCGACGCTGGTCCAGTATGCCATCATGGGCGCGGAGTACTCCAGACTTGCTTTCGGCCATGCGCGACCAAGGGTCGGCCTGCTGAACGTTGGCTCTGAAGACATGAAGGGGCGTACGGAACTGCATGATGCCAAGGATCTTCTGGATGCGATCTGCGCGTCACATGATCCGGGCTTCGAGTTCAATGGCTATGTCGAGGGCACCGACATTCTCAGCGACAGGTTCGATGTGATCGTGACAGACGGGTTCACAGGCAACATTGCCATGAAAGCCGCAGAGGGCACGGCAGCCTATATACGAAAGTCGCTGAAGGACGCGTTCAGCCATTCGTTCTGGTCACGCTTCGGTGCACTGTTTGCTCTGACATCGCTGCGGCGGCTGCGGATGCGCATCGATCCGCGCCGCGTGAATGGCGGCGTCTTTCTTGGCCTGAACGGGGGCGTGGTCAAAAGCCATGGCAGCGCGGACGCGGTCGGACATGCGTCGGCAGTACACCTTGCCGCCAAGATGGCAACCGACGATTTTCCGGGGCTCGTTGCGGGACAGCTTGCAAAGCTGGACATGGAACCGGTAACTACGAGGTCGGGAGTGGCGGGGCAGGACCAATAAGCAATGGGCGTAGTACGCGCACGAGCCGTAGGATGCGGTCACTATCTTCCCGAGCGGGTCATCACCAATGCCGAATTGGCCGAGCGGCTGGATACTTCGGATGAGTGGATCCGCACGCGAACCGGCATCGGGCAACGCCACGTTGCAGCCGAAGGCGAAAAGACATCGGACCTCGGCACACATGCAGCCAAGGCTGCGTTGAAAGCAGCGGGGCTTCGACCAAACGACCTTGACGCTATTCTGGTCGCGACGGCAACTCCGGACCAGACGTTTCCATCCACGGCCACACGTATCCAGCACAATATCGGCATGGGAGGCGGCTTCGCCTTCGACATTCAGGCCGTCTGCGCGGGATTCATCTTCGGGCTGGCCAACGCGAACGGTTTGATCCTGTCGGGCATGGCCGATCGGGTAATGGTCATCGGGGCCGAGAGCTTCAGCCGCATTCTCGATTGGGAGGACCGCGCCACGTGCGTCCTCTTCGGCGACGGCGCGGGCGCCGTGATCCTCGAGCGCGCCGAGGGTACGGACACGCCCGCTGACAGGGGCGTGCTGGGCACCTGTCTGCACTCGGACGGTGCACACAACAGGATCCTTCATGTATCTGGCGGGCCATCCGAGACTCAGAGCACCGGACACCTGAAGATGGAAGGCAAGGAGGTCTTCCGCCACGCCGTCCAAAAACTGGCAGCGGTCGCCGACGAGGTGATGGAAAAGGCCGGCGTGCAGAGCGACGAGATTGATTGGATCGTCCCGCACCAGGCCAATCTGCGTATCATCGAAAGCACGGCGAAGCGTGCAGGCGTTCCGATGGAAAAGGTCGTCGTGACAGTCGAGCGTCATGGCAACACATCCGCCGCATCGATTCCCCTGGCACTCTCGGCGGCAGTCGGCGATGGGCGAATCCGTCAGGGTGATCTCCTTCTGATGGAAGCCATCGGCGGTGGACTCGCCTGGGGTGGGGCTGTCCTGCGCTGGTGAATCGCGGATTACACTGCATTCCAGCTATGAACTGCATCAGCCAAGCCATTGGCATTTGACTCGTTTTCGTTCTGTCCTCTACGATGTGCCCGGGGGATATTTAGGCAGCCGCCAAAGGGGATGATTGGTATGGCAGGGAATACGATGACCCGGTCTGATCTCAGCGAAGCAGTGTATCGCGAGATTGGTCTGTCCCGAAACGAGTCCTCGGAACTTGTCGAGAGCATTCTGACGCGCGTCGCTGACTCGCTGGTGTCCGGCGACACCGTGAAGATCTCGTCGTTCGGCACCTTTGCCGTGCGCGAGAAAGGCGCTCGGATGGGGCGTAATCCCAAGACCGGCGAAGAGGTGCCCATTCAGCCCCGCCGGGTTCTGGTGTTCCGCCCGTCGCATATTCTGAAGGACCGTGTGAACGCAGGGAATGCCAAATGAGCGCGTCCTCCAACGTCGCCTCTGATAAATCCCCGCAAGCATTCCGAACGATCTCAGAAGTGTCGGAAGATCTGGACCTGCCGCAGCACGTCCTGCGGTTCTGGGAGACGAAGTTCACGCAGATCAAACCCATGAAGCGTGGCGGTGGGCGCAGACTTTACCGCCCTGACCACATAGCACTGCTGCGCGGTATCAAGGCGCTCCTTTATGATGACGGGATGACGATCAAGGGTGTGCAGAAGATGCTGCGGGAAAAAGGTGCCAAGACAGTGATCGCACGTGGCAAGGCCGATGCGGCGCTCTCGCTTGAGCCGACTGATACTGCGCCGGTCATTGATGGCATGCTGCCGCTGGATCTTCCCGAGGATACGTCAGAGCGTTTGCAGAGCCTGCGACGCAAGGCCTCCGCGACCAGAGCCCAAGGTACGGATGCGGATAAGATCCGTCAAAGCATCACACGGCTCGAGGCTCTTCTGGCTCAACTCGAATCCCGCCCCGACTGATTGGGATCACACCAGAATTGGCGTTGCACCTGACCGACAACCGGTTATATGTACGCGCCTGTTGGCGGGCCATGGCGCAGTCTGGTAGCGCGTCCGTCTGGGGGACGGAAGGTCGCAGGTTCAAGTCCTGCTGGCCCGACCATTTTAGAAACGCTGGCGGGCAACCGTCGGCGTTTCTTCGTCTCGGGGGGGAGGCATGACAACACCCGGCGTGCTGCCGTCACAGGAAATCCGCCAGATGATCGCGCGCGGCGAGATCGCTGCCGTGCCGCCTGTCATCGATGCACAGATTCAGCCTGCAAGCCTCGATCTGCGGCTGGGCACCCGAGCCTGGCGCGTGCGCGCAAGTTTTCTGGCACGCCGTGGCCAGACGGTGGCAGAACGGCTTGAACAGTTTGCCATGCACGAGATCGACCTGACCTCGGGCGCGGTGCTGGAGACGGGCTGTGTCTACGTGGTCGAACTGGCCGAACACCTTGTGCTGCCCTCGAACGTGTCAGCCGCAGCCAATGCAAAAAGCTCGACGGGCAGGCTTGACCTGTTCACCCGCCTGATTGCCGACGGCACGCCCGAGTTCGATCGGATTGATCCGGGATATGCGGGTCCGTTGTACGCCGAAATCAGCCCCCGCACGTTTTCTACTCTTGTCCGGCCGGGTGCCCGACTGAATCAGATCCGCTTCCGGAACGGTGACGCAAGGCTGACGGACAAGGAATTGTCGGAACTGCACGCAACCAGCCCGCTGGTCAATGGCGATGCGTTGATTGACGAGGGCCTGGGGTTCTCGGTGGATCTCACTCCCCGCGAAGGCGGCATTGTCGGTTGGCGCGCGCGCCGTCATGCAGGACTCATCGATCTTGCCCAGATCGACCACTACGATCCTGCCGAGTTCTGGGAGCCCGTAATACCTCGCGCACAAGGCGGAATCATCCTCGACCCGGGCGCGTTCTACATCCTCGTCAGTCGCGAGGAAGTGGCGGTCCCGCCCGACACTGCTGCCGAAATGCAGCCCTATATGGCTGTCGCAGGCGAATTCCGTGTACACTATGCCGGGTTCTTTGATCCGGGCTTCGGGCATTCTGCAACCGGCGGATCAGGCTCTCGCGGCGTGCTGGAGGTACGCTGTCACGAGGCGCCTTTTGCATTGGAGCACGGCCAGATGGTCGGACGGCTCGTCTACGAGCGCATGACCGAGATCCCGGATATCCTCTATGGCACCGGGATCGGTTCGAACTATCAGGGGCAGGAACTCAGGCTTTCCAAGCATTTCCGGTCGCCTGAATAGAGATCAGGTCTGCTGCTCGCCCTCCTCGGCGAACATATCCTCGGTACTGTCATCGTCATCGGCTGTGTCGGGTTCGTCCTCAAGGTCCAACCCGCCGCCTGGTGGCGGACGGCTGTCCAGCAAACCGGCGGCTCGCAGTTCCTGAAGGCCAGGCAAGTCACGCGCGGATTCCAACCCGAAATGGTCAAGGAAGGTGCCCGTGGTCACAAAGGTCACCGGGCGGCCCGGTGTCTCACGCCTGCGGCCCAGCTTGATCCAGTCAAGCTCCAGCAACAGATCCAGTGTCCCGCGGGAGACGGAGACGCCACGAATCTCCTCGATTTCTGCCCGCGTTGCAGGCTGGTGATAGGCGATGATGGCCAGCGTCTCGATAGCCGCGCGCGATAGCTTTCGCGTGTCTTGCGCTTCGCGACGCATGAGGAATCCCAGATCCGACGCTGTGCGAAAGGCCCATGCAGGTCCCACGCGGGCAAGCTGCACACCCCTGCCCTGATATCGCTTCGTCAGGGCCTCGAGGGCCGCCGACGCGTCTGCGCCGTGCGGTAAACGATCTTCGATCTGAGGACGGGTAAGCGGCTCGGCGCTTGCAAACAGGATCGCCTCGACCATCCGCTCAAGCTCGGCAAGAGGCGGGCTGTCGAAAAGCGCAGCCGCTGGCCCGCTCTCCTCCGCCTCGGTCACAGGACGGCCTCGCCTTTGCGCTGGCGCAGATAGATCGGGGCAAAGACCTCGTCCTGCCGGATCTCAAGCTCGCCACGCTTTG
Organism: Paracoccaceae bacterium; assembly: GCA_045106875.1. Lineage (GTDB taxonomy): Bacteria > Pseudomonadota > Alphaproteobacteria > Rhodobacterales > Rhodobacteraceae > Thermohalobaculum. Next base: position 5,247 of record JBGCFK010000291.1, read on the forward strand.
CCAGTTCCAGCATCGCAGTGAAGCTGGAGGCCATCGCCGAGCGGCGCTTCATAGGTTCCAAGTTCCAACCCTCGGGCAGAAACGAAGCAAGCATACCCCAGTCAGGCATCTGCCCGACAAGCGACTTCAACCGCGCCAAAGCCGCGTCGACACCATAATACTCGGTCTTGTCGTAGTTCAGCGGCTGATATTCATCACGGGTCTTCACACCGGCATAAGCTTTCAGCAGATCCGACAACGAGGCCGACCACGTGGTCTCGCGCTTTACGGTCACCGTCTCGGTCATGCCACGCGAGAAGAAATCCCGGCCAAGCTGGTCACGGCCCATCAGCTGTGCTGCAACACGGCGCATGGCCTCTAGCCGTTCCAACTGAAATGCAAGATGCGCAGCCATGTCCTCACCGGACATGCCTTCGTCATCGGGGTCCTTGGGCAACAGCAAGCGCGACTTAAGGAAAGCGAGCCACGCTGCCATGACCAGATAATCGGCCGCAAGCTCGATCCTCAGATCCTGCGCCTTCGAGACGAACTCGAGATACTGCTCGGCCAGTTGCAGCACGGAGATCTTGGCAAGGTCGACCTTCTGCGTGCGCGCCAACGTCAGCAGCAGATCCACCGGACCTTCATAGCCATCCACCGTGACCTGCAGGCTTTCGGCATCAATTGCCGCCTGATCGCGCACGGGCATATCGAAGGGGCGCGTATCGAAGGCCGCATCCTCGACATCCAGTGTTGGGGTTTCGATCTCAGCCATTTGCAACCTCGCGCAAGTCTTGAGCCGCAGACACAGCGGGACGCTCTCGGGCAGCCAGTGCCCGTTCCGCCCGGACAGCAGCCTGCCCCGTCAGGTCCGGCACCACCGAAGCGATTTCGGACATTTCAGTTAAAATACCATTACAATGCAGGATAACGTCACAGCCCGCATCCAGCGCACCCGTGGCCCGCGCCGCAAAAGGCCCGGTCAGTGCGTGCATGGACAGATCATCTGTCATCAGAAAGCCATCAAAGCCGATCTCCTCGCGGATCAGTTTGATCGCAAGGGGAGATAGCGTGGCGCAGTTCTCCGGATCTATCGCCTCGTAGACAATGTGCGCGGTCATCCCCAGAGGCGCATCGCGCAGCGCCCGAAAAGGCAGAAAATCAGTCGCCCGCAGCGCATCCATATCAACGCCTACCCGCGGCAGGTCGGCATGGCTGTCAGCAAGCGCACGCCCATGCCCGGGCAGATGCTTGATCACGGGAAGCACTCCGCCTTCCAGCAGGGCTGCCATCGCCTCACGCCCGCGCAGCGCAACCTCGCCGGGCGCCCAGCCAAAGGCACGGTCGCCTATGATTGGATGGGCATCAGGCTGCGGCACGTCCAGCACAGGCGCACAGTTCACGTCGATGCCGACCGATGCAAGTTCCACTGCGATGGCCGTGTATTGCGCGCGGATCCGCTCCATGCGGGACATCTCGTCCATCGGATCTTCGCAAAGATCCCGCATCGGGGGCCATTCAGCCCAGTGCGGCGGGCGCATACGCTGAACACGTCCACCCTCCTGATCAATCAGCACAGGTGCGTCGCGCCCTACGGCATCCCGCAAAGAAGTGGTCAGATTGCGTACCTGATCGGGATTGTCGATATTGCGTGCAAACAGGATGAAGCCCCACGGATCGGCCTCGCGGAAGAACGCAAGTTCCGCATCGGTCAGCGCCAGACCCGAAAGCCCGTAGATGGCGGCACTCGCCCCCATCAGCTGTTCCGTGCAACAATGCAGTCTTGCCCGCGTGCCTTCAGAGCCTGACAGACATTCCGTGCTTCTGCGGCATCCTTGAACGGCCCGACGCGAAGTCGGTAAAACGTCGTGCCCCCCGACACGGTGGTCTGAAGCGCCAGAGTGCGCCCGCGCAGGATATCGCTGTTGGCCTTGCGCACACGCTCCCACCGAGCGCGCATCGCACTTTCGCTGGGGTCGGCGGCAAGCTGGATTTGCACGCGCGATTGCGAGGCGCTGCGTGCGAGGCTATCCTGCTGACGTACGGCCTGATCGGCTGCGGCAGCGGTCCGCTGGACCAAGTTGGCAGGACGTCGCGGCGCCGTAGGGCTGCGTGCCGGGGCAAATGCGGTTCCGGTCGCAACAGGCTCGGGCTCGGACTGGGGATCGGGTTCAGGTTCGGCGGGTTCAGGTTCGGGCACTGGCGCAATCGCCAGCTCGGTCGCCTCAGGTTCGGACGCGGGCTGCTGAGCAAGTTGATCGATGGCAGCGTCAATCTGCTCTGCCAGTTCGGGCTCGGGTTGCGGCAGCGGGGTTTGCGCTGGCCTGATCTCGGCCAGCGGCACATCCTCGGGCTTGGGCTGAGGCGGCTCGGGCGCAATCACCACAGCAGCGGCAGAGGCCGGGCGGTCAATGGCGACCTCGTAGCTTTCGATATTCTGGTGCGGCGCTTTGGTGCCCCCGGGATCCTCCGGGCGTTCCTTCGCCGGATCGGCAGCAGCCCGAATGATGGGTACATTCTGCGCGTCGCGCACACCCAACCGGTAGAACCAGATCCCCAGTGTCATCAGCAGCGACATGGCGACAATCGCACCAATTGCTGTGGAAACTATGCTTTTCGCGCGCGCGAATATTGAAGCTGGTTGCCCGGCCCCGTTCGCGTCCTCGTATGCCTCATCGTGCATCGTGACCATGCCTGTTCAATGCCGCTTGTAGCGGCCCTACTGCCCGGCCCCGTACATCGCCTTTGCGGCGAAATTACATCTTTTTCATCGGGACCACGCCCAAGATACCCAATCCTGCGGAAATGACAACTCTGACGGCCATTACCATGGCCAATCTTGCGTTGGTCAGCGCGGGATCCTCGGGAATGACAAAGCGCAGGCTGGGCTCGTCGCGGCCACGGTTCCACTGGGCGTGGAAATCCGAGGCGAGGTCGTAGAGGTAGAAACACACCCGGTGCGGTTCGTGATGATGCGCCGCGGTCTCGACCAGCCGTGGCCATTCGGCGATCCGGCGGATCAGGTTCAGCTCCCCCACATCCACAAGAGACGCAAGATCGGCGGTCGATACATTCGGGGACACTCCCGCTTCCTCGGCCACACGAAAAGCCGAATGCGTCCGTGCAATGGCATACTGGACGTAGAAAACCGGGTTGTCCTTGGACTGCTCCACCGCCTTGGCAAAGTCGAAATCCAGCGGCGCATCGTTCTTGCGGGTCAGCATGGTGAAGCGGGTCACGTCCGCGCCCACTTCATCCAGCACATCACGTAAGGTGACGAAGTTCCCTGCCCGCTTGGACATCTTGAACTCGGCGCCATCCTTGAACAGACGCACCAGTTGGCAGAGCTTGATCTCGAGCGGCACCTGTCCACCCGACAGCGCCGAGACCGCAGCCTTCATGCGTTTGACATAGCCGCCATGGTCCGCGCCGAACACATCGACCAGCAGATCATAGCCGCGCGTGACCTTGTCATAGTGGTAGGCAATGTCCGGAGCGAAATAGGTCCAGGCCCCGTCGGATTTCTTGACAGGCCGGTCGACATCGTCGCCATGCTCGGTCGACTTGAACAGCGTCTGCTCGCGTGGCTCCCAGTCTTCTGGGGTCTTGCCCTTGGGTGGCTCCAGAACACCGTCATAGATCAGGCCCTTTGCGTCCAGATCTTCCAGCGCCGCCTCGATCCGGTCAGTGCCATAGAGCGACTTCTCCGAGAAGAAGTGCTCCATGGTCACGCCCAGCGCGGCCAGATCCTCGCGAATCAGGTCCATCATGGCTTCGGTGGAGAGATCACGAACCTCCTCCAACCAGTGATCCTCAGGCTGGTTCAGCAACCTTTCGCCGTATTTCTCCTTCAGCGCCTGCCCCACGGGAATCAGGTAGTCACCGGGATAGAGCCCCTCGGCAATGCGGGGCTCAAGCCCACACGCTTCGCGGTAGCGCTCGAACGCCGAGCGGGCCAGCACATCGACCTGCCCGCCGCCATCGTTGGTGTAATACTCGCGTGTGACGTCCCAACCGGCGAAATCCAGCAGACCGGCAAGCGCGTCTCCGAACACAGCGCCGCGGGTGTGACCGACATGCAGAGGTCCGGTCGGGTTGGCCGAGACAAACTCGACATTCACCTTCTTTCCGGTATCGGGAATCTGCCCGAACGCGTCACCTGCCTTGATCGCGGCACCAACGATCCCCTGCCAAGCGGACGGCGCGAGGCGGAGATTGATGAAGCCGGGTCCTGCAATCGTGACTTCGGTGATACGGGGATCAGCTTCGAGCCCAGGCACCAGCGCTTCGGCCAGATCGCGCGGCTTCATGCGCGCCTGTTTCGCAAGCACCATTGCGGCGTTGGTTGCCATGTCTCCATGCGCGGCGTCCCGCGGCGGCTCGACCGTGACATTGGTCAAATCCAGTTCAGCCAAGTCCGGCAACGCGCGGGCAGCAGCTTCGACAACGGTCTTGATCTCGGCAAACAGATTCATTGCACGTGTCTCCTTCTTGCGGCTGGTTCCTATCTGAAGGAGTTTTTCGTGGAAAGGCTGGATGCAAGACCTAGCCTCAAGTCATCGGCATTATCGAAACGAGGAGATTGTAATGCGCGCGATTCTATTGGCCTCGGCCGTGTTCATGGCGGCGCAAATGCCCCAGGCGGCTCTGGCAAAACAGTGGAGCTTTGCGGCCGACCCGGACGGGCGCACTGCGGTGGCGTATTATCGGCCTCAAGCGCTTAACCAGATTTCGTTTTTCTGCTCCCTGCCCGGCTACAATCCCCAAGCATGGGGCAAACTGTATGGCGACAATCATCCGCTCCCCAAGACCGCACCCGGAACGTACACGCTGGAGATCGGGCTGAACGATCTGCCAACGACACGCGCCGAGGCAGCCAAGGAAATCCAAAACTGGCGAGCGAACGTAATGTTCGTCGTGGATGGGCGGCAGATCCAAGTGCCCCCTTTGGAATACCACATCATCTTTGAGAGCCTGTTTGTCGACATTCCTGCCCAGCATCCGCTGTTTGAGGCCCTTGGCTCCGGCAACAAGGCAGTCGTTTGGGTACAAAACAATGGCGACCAGATGGGCATTCCGCTCAGCGGGTCGGGGCGCAGCCTTGGGCAACTTGCCAGCGCGTGCCCCTAAGAGGAAGGCTCAGGCCCGGGTCAGCGGATCAGTCAGCACGCGGTGTTCCTCCAGCGCGAAGCGGTCGGTCATGCCCGCAATGTAGTCGGCAATCACGCGGGCACGGGTGGATTCGTCCCTTGCAGCCAGCGCAGACGCCCGCCATTCGTCCGTCAGAATGCCCGGATCCTCCATGAAGATCATGAACAGATCCTGCACGACACCGACGGCCTTGCGGCGCATGCGCTTGACCCGATAGTGCCGGTACATTCGGGCGAAGAGGAACCGTTTGATCTCGGCCACGTCCTCGGCCATCGCATCTGAGAACGCTATCACGGCGTGATCCAACGCCTGCACCTCGCTCAGAGCCTCGGGCGCCGCCGCCTTGATCCGCGCGGTCGAGGCCCGAAGCACGTCCTCGACCATCAGCCCAAACACCCTGCGCAACGCCTCATGCCGCCGCCGCTTGGGCGCCAGATCCGGCCACTGCCTGTCGATGGCCCGAAAACACTCGCCGATCATGGGCAGATCCAGTGCGTCCTCGACCGGAAAGAGGCCAGCCTGCAAACCATCCGCCAGATCGTGGTTCACATAAGCAATATCGTCGGACAGAGCCGCCACCTGCGCCTCGGCACTGGCCTGCGTGTACAGCTCCAGATCATGGCGCGCCTGATAGGCCCGGATCGCCTCGGGCAACTCATCCATGGGCGCACCTGCAGACGGCAACAGCGGGCCATTGTGTTTGGCAATCCCCTCCAGCGTCTCCCAGGTCAGGTTCAGCCCGTCGAACGCGGCGTAGTGGCATTCCAGCGTGGTCACGATCTTCAGCGCCTGTGCGTTGTGGTCGAAGCCGCCGAACCCGGCCATGCACTCGGCCAGCGCGTCCTCGCCCGTATGACCGAACGGCGTGTGGCCAAGGTCATGTGCCAGTGCAACCGCCTCGGCCAGATCCTCGTTCAGGCGCAGGGTGCGCGAGACCGTGCGCGCAATCTGGGCGACCTCGATCGAGTGCGTCAGGCGCGTGCGATAGTAATCGCCCTCGTGCTCGACAAAAACCTGCGTCTTGTGCTTGAGGCGGCGGAACGCGGAGGAATGGATGATCCTGTCCCGATCCCGCTGAAACGGCGAGCGATGCGCGCTGCCCTGCTCGTGATGCAACCGCCCCCGACTCTCAGATGGGTGAGCCGCGTATGGCGCCAGCCGCGTATCGTCCATAGGTGCCTCTTGTCCGCTGCCCGGCAGGTGGTTACATATTGGCTATAGCGGAATTGGAGCCAAGGCAAAATGGATCTCGACATTCCAGACCTTTCGACACCCGCCACGGGCGCACCTCGGGTACAGGTCGCGGCCGGTGTGTTTGCGCGACTGGCCGAAATAGCAAAGGCATCGGGCGAGGCGAAGGCGCTGCGCGTGGCTGTGCTGGGCGGCGGCTGCTCGGGATTCCAGTACGAGTTCGGGCTGGAGGATACAGCTGCCGAGACTGACATGGTGATCGAACAGGACGGCCAGCGCGTGCTGGTGGACGCCGAATCGCTTCCCTTCCTTGCCGGGTCCGTGATCGAGTTCAAGGACGAACTGATCGGCGCCCGCTTTGCCGTGGACAACCCGAACGCCACATCGACCTGCGGCTGCGGGACCTCATTCTCGCTCTGACCAGCATGTGACAGCCATCACGGACGTGCCCATTGGGGCATGGTCAAATCCGGTATCGCTTGAAGATATTGGAGGACGGCATGACCGACAGAGCTTACGAGATTTTCGATCTGGATGACGTGGTTGGCGGCGCGGATCCGCATCACTTTGACCCCTACCGGACCTTCAAGTTTCAGTTGGCTGCGGATGAAAGCACTGCAAGTGCCGATGGAAAACTGCTGACCATCAGAGACTTTATAAGCGAACAGGAATACTGAGCAGCGCTGATGGGATGGGCCTTGGTCGCAACGAGGGCCCGGTGAACATTCGAGCTTCCAACCCACCTGCCTCGCGCACGCGCTCGCTCCCTGTTCATCTTGCCAGAAATACCTTGGACGCTTGACATCACTCGCAACGCCCACGACCAAGGCGCCATGAAAATCGCAACGTTCAACATCAACGGAATCAAGGCGCGACTGCCTGCGCTGCTGGACTGGCTGGGCGAGGCCTCGCCTGATGTCGCCGTGTTGCAGGAGATCAAGTCGGTCGACGAGAACTTCCCGCGCGAGCCCATCGAGGCGCTCGGCTACAATCTGGAAACGCATGGGCAAAAGGGCTTCAACGGCGTCGCCGTACTATCCAAACGCCCGTTCGAGGAGGTCACCCGGCGCCTGCCCGGAGATGACACGGACGAGCAGGCCCGCTGGATCGAAGCCGTCATAATGGGCGACACCGCGCCCGTGCGCATCTGCGGGCTCTATCTGCCGAACGGCAATCCGGCACCGGGGCCGAAATACGACTACAAACTGGCGTGGATGGAGCGGCTGCACGCACGTGCGGCGGAACTGATTGCCTCAGAACAGATCGCCATGATGGCGGGCGACTACAACGTGATTCCCGAAGCACGCGATGCGGCGCGTCCCGATGCCTGGCGCAAGGATGCGCTCTTTTTGCCAGAGACCCGGACGGCGTGGCGACGTATCGTCAATCTCGGCTTTACCGAGGCCGTTCGCGAGACCGATCAGACCGACGAGACATACACGTTCTGGGACTATCAGGCAGGTGCCTGGGACCGCAATGACGGGATCCGGATCGACCATTTTCTGCTGACCCCGCAAGCCGCGGACAGGCTGACTTCGGCCGGGATCGACAAGCAGATCCGGGACCGCGAAAAACCCTCGGACCATGTACCTGTATGGATCGAACTTGACATCTAGACCCAGCAAGTACTCGTTAACCTAGTGACCCGCTGTACATACTGATGCCATCCACTTGCGGTACGCATGCCATACGGATGTTTCCCGGCAGCAATCAGGTATAGCGGGCCACCATCCTGTCGCAGAACCGATCCACCAGCCGGTGCAGGATCACTGTGAAAATGGCCAGAACGATCAGCGCCGCGAACATCAGATCAATCTTGGTGCGCGAGTTGGCATAGGTCATCAGATAGCCCAGTCCGCGCGCTTCTCCGCCCACCCATTCGCCAATCACGGCACCTATCGGCGCGTATACCGCAGCTAGCCTAAGTCCCGAGCATAGCGAAGGGATCGCCGCAGGCACCCGGACGCGCCAGAGCACCCGCGAGGGCGTCGAATCCATCGTCTTCGCCAGATCCAGATAGCCCTGCGGTGTCGAGGTCAGACCGTCGTAAAATGCTGATGTTACAGGGAAATATATGATCAGAAGCGCCATGGCGATCTTCGGCTCGATCCCAAACCCGAACCAGATCATCAGGATGGGCGCGAGGGCAAAGACCGGGATCGCCTGTGTGAACACCAGCAACGGACGCAGCGTTCGGCGGGCCAGCGGCGAGGCCGCAAGTTGCAGCGCCGTCGCCGCGCCCAGCGCAACACCCAGCAGCAACCCGATCAGCACGACCTGCGCAGTGCGCACAGCGTTCCATGCCAGCGTCTCGCGGTAACTCCAAAGCGCCCCTGCGGTCTCCAAGGGCGTTGGCAAAATGAATTTCGGGAATGCAAAGACCCATATCAGCCCCTGCCAAAGGACAATCCCGATCACAGCCGCAGGCAAGGCATAAGTCAGTGCGCGCATCAGGCGGCTTCCCGGATCTGAGCCATCAATGCGCTTTGGCAGGCAAAGACGTCAGGATCATCATATGCCCGTATTGGGCTGGATGAGGGTGTTGCCGCTACGCCTAAGCCGCTGGCATTCATGACAAATATAGCATGCCCAAGACGGGCCGCCTCGGCAGGTTCGTGCGTCACCTGAAGCACCGTGCGCCCAGCAAGCAACTCGGCGGACAACTCCTGCATCTCGGCACGTGTGCGGGCATCAAGCGCAGAGAACGCCTCGTCCAGCAATACAACGGGCCGGTCCTCCATCAGCGTTCGGGCCAGAGCAGCGCGCTGGCGCATACCCCCCGACAACTGCGCTGGGCGTTTCGCAGTATCAGCGGAAAGTCCCACCTTTTTAACAAGATCCGCAGCCTTTTCAGGATCCGGCGGTTCACCACGCAACCTGGCGCCCAGCATGACATTCCCAGTAACATCCAGCCAGGGGAACAACAGATCCGCCTGCGCCATATAGGCAATGCGCCCGTCGAGCGACGCACCATCCGACGCGGTGACATCACCTTGGAAGGCCACTCCGGTTGCAAGCCCCGCCGCCAACCGCAAGAGGGTCGTCTTGCCGACGCCGGAGGCTCCAAGCAAACAGGTCCACGCGCCCGGCTGGCAGATCAGTTCCAGTTCTCCGAACAGCGGCATGTCGCCAACAGACGCACGTCCCGCGATGCGAAGACCGGGCGGTGTCATCAGGGGGCCAGTCCCATGTCCCAGAACCCGACCTCCAACCGAGTGGCCGTGGCAAACCGCGCCGCCAGCGCATCCATGCGCGGACTTTGCCGCCAATCTGAGCCCAACCGGTCCGTCACTGCTCTGTCGATCATGGCACCCACGGTCTTGCAGACACCCTGATACTCGGTGCCCGCATAGGTATCGATCCAGGGGTGGTAGGTGTCTGAGATGGCCTCATCCGCCAACCGCGCGCCGATCTCGCCATACCCCATCACGCAAGGGGCAAGTGCAGCCAACAAGTCCAGAAAATCGCCGGAAAAGCCTGCCTCCAATACGTACCGCGTGTAGGCGAGATTCGCGGCGGCCTCGACGGTTGCCTCAAGTGCCTCCGACGAGATGCCTGCCTCGGCGCAAGTCGTAACATGCAACTGCATCTCGTGGTTCACCAAAGCGTCCACAGTCCCGGCGCAGGTTTTCATCTCGTCCAGCGACGCAGCCTTGACCACCCCAAGCGCCCAGGCGCGGGAGAAGTGGATCAGGAACACGTAGTCCTGTTTCAGGTAGTGCAGGAACGCCGCGCGCGGCAGCGTCCCATCCCCAAGTCTGACCACGAAGGCGTGCCGCGTATACGCGTCCCATTCCTGCGCCGCCGCACGCCAATGCGCAAATACCTCGCCATATTCATTGGGGCAGGCGCTCATTCCGCGGTCACACCCACGATCAGGTCCGAGACCGGTTTAATCGCC
>JBGCFK010000292.1:0-18629 GCA_045106875.1 Paracoccaceae bacterium
AAACCGCAATGAACACAAGATCGCAGGATCTCGTTGGCACGCTTTGTCCCCGGATCCTTGAGCTGATCTTCGGTAAATGTCGTCTGCATCAGCCCATTCTCCCGGGGTTGAGGATCCCGCAAGGGTCGAATTTAGCACGCAGCCCAGCCGAGATCCGGGCCAATGGTTCAGGTTCAGGCTGGAAGACATCCACAGCAGCACGGGTCGCGGCAGAAGCACGGATCAGCGTTGCATGACCACCCAACACCGCCGTCTCTGTCCGGATCGCCATGGCAGAGGCATCACCTTCATCCGGGACCAGCAGCCAGATCAAACCACCCCCCCAGTCATAGAACGCGCCCTTCAGATCTGCCTTGCTCTTCAAAACTGCCGTAAGAACCGGGCCGTCAGTCGGTTTCAAGGATACACGCCAAACAGCGCCTGCGGTCCCGGCAAACGGACGCACATCGCGGACTTGCGCCCACGCGTCAATCGACGGACTGACTTTGGGGGTCCCGTGCGCCGACAGTTTTTTGGTCAGTTCAGCGGTGCGGTAGATGACGGATTGCTCCAAGCCTTCCAGCCGGATCAGGGTCGTGGGCCCGTCTGGCGTGTCTGGCGTGTCTGGAAGATGCGCAGCGCCGGCCACATCATAGGGAGAGCCAAGGGCGGCTGACATCAACTGGACGGCAGCAGTGTCGGACAAGCCCGTGAAAACCAGCGTCGCCGTCGACTTGGGCGCAGGCAGCACCTTGAAAGCAATCTCACTCAGCACGCCAAGCGTACCGAACTGCCCAGCCATCGGCTTAACCAGATCCAGCCCCGTGACGTTCTTCATCACCCGGCCACCGTTCTTGACGACATGCCCCTGCCCATCGACAAAACGAACGCCAAGCATGAAGTCGCGGCAAGCACCCTTCTGAATCCGGCGGGGTCCGGAAGCTGCTACCGCGACTGTCCCTCCGATCGTTGGCGTGCCCTCAATGGCCAAAAGCCCCCGATGGTCAGGTGGCTCGAACCCCAGCATTTGTCCTTCGGCGGCGAGAGTCTGTTCGACCTCGGCCATTGGTGTGCCTGCTTTGACCACCAGGGTGAGCGCCCCGGGCTCGTAGAGCGTGATACCGGAGAGCCCTGCGGTCGAGAGGGTCTTCTCGGCCTGCACCGGTCGGCCAATTACTGCACGCGTCCCGCCACCCTGGATCTCCAATGGCGTGCTGGCCGCAGCTGCCTCGGCCACGATTTCGGCAAGCTGAGTCTCATCCGATGGCGCAAGCAAAGTCATTCAGCGGCAATCCTGGCAGCGTCCCGCCGGGCTTCGGACACGGAAAGCGGAAACACCTTTGCCGGGTTGAACATCCAGGCCGGGTCAAACACGTCCTTGACGTCCATTTGCGCGGCGAGATCTGCGGGAGCATATTGATCCTCCATCAGATCGCGCTTCTCGACGCCAACACCATGCTCGCCCGAGAGGCAGCCGCCGACCTCGACACAGGCCTTCAGAATCTCGGCCCCGGCAGCCTCGGCCAATTCCAGATCACCCGGTTTGTTGGCATCAAAGATGATCAGCGGGTGCATGTTGCCATCACCTGCATGGAAAACATTTCCGATCTTCAGCCCATACTTCTCGGAGATTGCACTGGTGCGGCGAAGGACCTCGGGCAGCATCGAGACCGGCACAGTTCCATCGAGGCAAATGTAATCACCCAACTGGCCCATGGCGCCGAAGGCAGACTTGCGGCCCAACCAGATGGCAGCGCTCTCAGCAGCAGAGGTTGCCTCGCGCAGCACTTTGGGCTTGTGGCTTTCGGCGATGGCTTTGACAGTCGCCAGTTGCTCCTCAATCTCGATGTCGGAGCCCTCGACCTCGACAATAAGCAACGCTTCGACGTCCAGAGGGTAACCCGCGCCAGCGTGGTTTTCGGCAGCGTGAATGACATGGCGGTCCATGAACTCTATGGCCACAGGAATGACACCGGATTTGATGATATCCGCGACGCAGGCGCCTGCCGTTTCCGAACTGTCAAAACCCATCAAGACCGGGCGGGCACCCTCGGGCGCGGCGAGAATACGCAATGTTGCTTCGGTTACCATGCCAAGCTGTCCTTCGGAGCCGCAGATGAGGCCAAGCAAGTCGTAGCCCGCAGCATCCAGATGCGCCCCGCCTATCTCGACGATATCGCCTGTTGCAGTGACAAGCTTGACGCCCATCAGATTATTGGTCGTCACGCCATATTTCAGGCAATGCGCACCGCCCGAGTTCATCGCTATGTTCCCGGCGATCGCGCAAGCAAGCTGGGAGGACGGGTCGGGTGCGTAGAAGAAACCATCATCCTGCACTGCGCCAGTGACCGAGAGGTTGGTCATCCCGGTCTGTACGCGGATAACGCGATTGTCGGTGTCTACTTCCAGAACATCGTTGAGACGCGCGACGCCCAGAATAACCGAGTCGGCCGTAGGTAGGGAGCCGCCTGCCAAAGACGTTCCCGCACCACGCGGCACGATGGGCACGCCTTCCTCGGCGCAAATACGCACGACGTTGGCAACTTCTTTGGTCGTGCGTGGAAGCGCCACGGCAAGCGGAGGACATTTGTAGGCAGTCAGGGCATCGCATTCGTATGCCTTCAGTTCGGCCTCTGCCGAAATCACGCCATCGGGCCCAAGGGCGTCGAGCAGGCGTGCGGTCAGGATATCTTTGCGCGCCAGCACAACAGGATCGGGTACAGGCATTTCCATGGCAGCGCTCCAGTGATTGGTAACTTTACTTTACCAATTCGCACATTCAACGCAAGGAGAAACCGCTCGAACCCCGCCCAGACGCGAACCCTTGGGTTGTCGACCAAGCGTGATTGGCGCCTTATGCCTCAAACGCATCTTGAGGGACAGTCTTGGAACGTGAGGCTAGAAGTTGAAATGCACCGACACTCTGCCGCCCAGCCTGTCGGTGTCGGTATTGAACTCGCCCGTAGCCTCGAGCCGCATACCCTCAGCGGGCGAGAACGCCAGTCCACGAAGGCGTGGCACGTCGGACGAATAGTCGACAATAACGCCAAACGGGCCACCAAGACCAATCACGCCGCCGGTCGCCATCTCGTTCGGGCCATCCGCAGTATCGATATCGACTGCTGCGTTGTGAGAGCCGCTGCGCTCTGGCGCGAGGCTGAGGCTACCCCAAAAGCCTCTGGAAACGGAAGTCGTATCAGTCGATCCGATCAGCAGGGCTTCCCGTGCGGAAAGCTGTTCGGCACCAGAAACGGCAGGCAATGCAGAGACAACAACAATGGACGCATAACGAACGACAATCTGGCTCAGCATAACACAACCTCTGGCAACGAACAGCCTGACCTTGCGCTGGCGCTGGTTACCACGGCGCTAAGTTAAGCGACGTTTCGCTTAGGCTTTAACTTTCGTTCGCCGAAAATTTGAGCAGAACTGTGACGATTCTCAGAGCGCTTTAGGGCTTGTTGAGTCGCGTCTGGACCACTGATTGCAGCGCATCTCGGGCAGATGCCGCGCCGACAGCACGAGCCGCATCAATCGCAGAACGCACGTCCTCCAGCCGGACACGCAGAAGAGCCTGTTTGACCGGGCCGATAGACGACGGTCGCATCGAAAGTTCACGAAAACCAATCGCTGCAAGCACCATCGCCTCGGCGGGTGAGCCGGCAGCCTCGCCGCAAAAACTCAACCGCGTATCATTTGCCTGGCACCGAGCGACGATAGCCGCAAGAAGGCTGATAAATGACAGATGCAGGCTGTCATAACGCGACGAGACACGCTGGTTCTCCCGGTCGGCCGCGAAGAAAAACTGAAGCAGGTCGTTCCCGCCGACAGACATGAAATCGGCAGTTTCATACAACGCATCGGGAGCATAGAGCAGCGAAGGCACCTCGAACATCAGCCCGACTTTGGTCGACACCGGCAGGGTGTGGCCCATCGCCTGAAGACGAGACAGCTCGGCATCGACCATGTCGCGGGCACGGAAGTACTCATCCGCTTCTGTCACCATCGGGAACATAATCGACAACGGCCGTCCCGCCGCCCCTTTGATCAACGCCTGCAATTGCATCCGAAACAGCCGGGGCCGGTCAAGCCCGACCCGGATCGCGCGCCAGCCCAGCGCCGGGTTGGCCTCTCGTTCGCGGCGCATATAAGGTAGAACCTTGTCAGAACCGATATCGAGCGTTCGGAAGATCACCTCGTCCTCACCCGCGGCATCCAGAACGCGCGAGTAAAGAGCGGCCTGCGTTTCACGCAGGGGCATGCGTTGGCGAACCATGAATTGCAGTTCAGTCCGGTAGAGCCCAACCCCCTCGGCACCAGAATGCCCGAGCGAGGGTAGATCAGCCAGCACGCCTGCATTCATTTTCAGACTGATGGTGTGACCGTCGCGGGTGGTGGCAGGCTTGCAAACCAGCCCCTTGAATGCCTCGCGTGCTTCGGCGGCCAGCGCAATGCGTCCACGCAGGTGGTCCAGCACAGGGCCTTCTGGGCGCAGGTGCACGCGTCCAAGATCGCCGTCCACCACCAGGACGTCACCGGGATTGGCATCCCGTGTGATCCGCTCGGCCTGCACGACCAGTGGAATGCCCAGCGCACGGGCAACGATGGTGGCATGGGCGGAAAGCGAGCCTTCCTCCAGCACCACGCCGTTGATACGTGCCGCATGATCCATCAACTCGCCAGGGCCCAGATTGCGCGCAACGAGGATTGCACCTTCAGGGTAGTCGATATCGCTTTTACCCGGCTGAACCAGATGACGCAGCATACGGTTTGCGAGATCATCCAGATCATGCAACCGTTCCCGCAGATATGGATCCTGAATGCGCTCCATCCGGGCACGCGCAGCGGATTGGACCTTTTCGACCGAAGCCTCGGCGGAAAGCCCACTTTCGATGGCTTCGGTCAGACGCCGGACCCAACCCTTGTCATATGCGACCATTCGGTAGGCTTCGAGGATGTCGCGGTGTTCGGTCGAACGTGCCGCACCTGCTTCTTCCAACAGACGGTCAGCATCACCTCGGACCGCTTTCACTGCCTCCATCAGACGTGCACGTTCGCTGGCCGGATCTTCGGCGATGGGATCAAAGTCTACAAGACGCGGCTCATGCAAGTGGACGATGCCCTCGGCCATGCCTTCGCTGCCTGCCCGACCATCTATCCGGACGGAGCCGGTGCGCCGGGTCGCCGCAACGGCCATGCCCTCCGAGCCGAAGAAAGCGCCCGCTTCGGTCATCTCGGCAATGACCATGGCGACGATTTCCAGTCCTTCAATCTCGTCGTCACCATAGTTGCGGGCAGCGGCGTTCTGCACGACCAGCACACCGATCACCTCGCCAAGCCGTTGGACGGGCACGCCGAGGAAGGATTTGTAGAGCTCCTCGCCCGTTTCAGGCAGATAGCGGAAGCCCGGCGTGTTCTCGGCATCATCAGTCGAGATAGGCTCGGCCCGTTCGGCGATCCGGCCGACCAGACCCTGACCAACCCGCAGCCGGGCGGAGTGAACAGAATCCTGACGAAGACCTTCAGTGGCGCAAAGCTCCAGTGTTCGTTCGTCGCGCTTTATGTAGATCGAGCAAACCTCGGCGACCATATTGGCCGCCACAAGCTGGACCACGCGGTCAAGCCGTTGCTGGCCATCGCCGGTACCGGCCATGGCTCCCCGTAAGGCACGCAACAGCGCGCGAGATCCACCTCTTCTGGCGGGCATACGAGCCCTCCGTTTACAGTGCCGGAAAAATACCGGCGGATGCTGCCAGTTCAGGCAGCTTCGAGATCAAAAGCCTTGTGCAGTGACTGCACCGCCAGCTCCATGTAGCGGCGGTCAATCAGGACGCTGACCTTGATCTCGGACGTTGTGATTACCTTGATATTTACGCCATCGGCGGCCAAAGCCGCAAACATCTTCTGAGCGACACCCGCATGACTGCGCATGCCGACACCCACGACCGAGACCTTTGCGACCTCTTCGTCGACCAGAAACTCCCGATATCCGATTTCGTCCTGCGAGCCTTCGAGCGCACGCCGTGCGGCGGGAATCTGATCGGTGGCAAGGCTGAAGGTCATATCGGTCATGTCATCCGCGCCGATGTTCTGTACGATCATATCGACGTTCACCCCTGCCTCGGCGAGCGGTCCGAAAATCGCGGCGGCAACGCCCGGCGTATCCGGCACCTTGACCAGAGTCACCTTGGCCTCGTCACGGGAATAAGCGATGCCCGATACCACGTTCTGTTCCACGATTTCCTCCTCGTCGCATACTAGCGTGCCCGGCAGATCCTCGAAACTGGACAGAACCTGCAGACGCACGCGATGGTTCATGGCCAGCTCGACCGAGCGGGTCTGAAGCACCTTCGCACCAAGCGACGCCAGTTCCAGCATCTCCTCATACGAGATCCGGTCGATCTTGCGTGCCTTGCGTTCGATCCGCGGGTCGGTGGTGTAGACACCGTCCACATCCGTGTAGATATCGCAGCGTTCAGCCCCAAGCGCTGCCGCAAACGCGACTGCCGTTGTATCCGACCCACCACGCCCCAGCGTCGTGATCCGCCCGTCAGGCCCGATCCCCTGGAAGCCGGCTATGACAGCGACCTGATGCCCCTCGGCAAACTTCTGCGCAAGCGCAGCGGTATCGATATCGGTGATGCGCGCGGCCCCATGCGCGTCCGTGGTGCGAACGGGAACCTGCCAGCCCTGCCAGGACCGGGCCGAGATCTCCATGCCCTGCAGCACCAACGACATCAGCCCCGATGTGACCTGCTCACCCGAGGCGACCACGGCGTCGTATTCCCGCGCGTCATAAAGCCCCTGCGCGTTCGAGCCCTCGGGCGTCGCGGCATCACGCACCCACCCGACAAGCTCGTTCGTCTTACCGGACATGGCAGAGACCACCACGGTCACGTCATAGCCGCGCTCGACCTCGCGTTTGACCTTGGTCGCCGCGTTGCGAATACGGTCCAGGTCGGCAACCGAGGTGCCACCAAATTTCATGACGAGGCGCGGTTTCATTGGTCTTTTCAAGTCTTTCTGTAACGTATCAAGGTCCGAGCTGCGTTGCTTGCGCGCTCCTATATCCTCAGCACCTGCTGGCCGCAAGGCGTCGACGCATTGTCGTTGTTGATCTATGGGTTAACGGGGATTGAAGAGGGTCACCCCAGCTACGTCGCGGCGCTTTGGCAACTTTTGGCACAGCTAAATGACAGCGACCGCGACTTTGCTCTTCCAAAATACCTTTCGAATTTTCTAAGGATTGTGTCTGGGGGGTATCTCGATGGTTCCGCTGCAACAGGCGATTCAGACCTTACAACAGGTCCAGGAAGGCAAGGACGTGACTGATACGGATCGGTCAATGGCCTCTGCGCTGGAGGCGTTGTTATGGTCCATGCTGGATCAGAAGAAGAAACTGGACGAGATAGAGTCTGTTCTCACTGGGGTCCAACGCGTCACCGAGCGCCTGAAGCACGAACTGATCGCCGAGCACAATGCCGATATCGACGCGGTCACTGCAAACCTGCGGTCGATCTTGAAGACGATACAGTCGATCAAACGGGTGTCTTGAGGTCGATTTGGCCCGTTCCGGGTCAAGCTAGGTATTTCAAGCAAGATGAAAGGGGTAGATGCCGTCCATTTCCCCTCGTTCATCCACCAGACGCGCGGGCTATTCCCACTCCAGCTCCTTGAAAGCCGCAGTTGCATTGCGGATGTTGAACTCGTCGAACAGTTTCCAGTTCGCACGTTGACTCTCACCGATCCGGCGCACGGCTGAGCTCATGGGCAGACCCTCGGTGATCGCCTTGCGGGTCTCCTCGGTGATCGCAGCAAGATAGGCGCGCATTGGCGCTGCCCCTTCCGGCCAGGGCAATGGGGCGGGACCATGCCCTGGCACTATCCCAGTGACTTCTCGTTCAGCAAGCGCGTCGATCAGGTTCTGCCATCCCAGGATCGTTCCGTCCAAAGCGGGCGTATGTTCTGCAAATACCAGATCGCCCATGAACCAGATACCTGTCTTCTGGTCCAGCACCGTCACATCGGTCTCGGTATGCGCAAAGGGCTGCGCCTCAACCAAAAGAGTGCGCCCGCCCAGATCAATTTCGGCCCACTCGATCCCGTCATCGGGACCGATCAGCTTGGTGCCCAGAAAGCCCTTGGGTCCGATCAGCCGCGCAAGTGCGGTCTCGTAGCTGGCCGCCCGGTTCGCCAGCCCCTGCGCCAGATTGGGATGGCCCAGAACCGTGGCCCCTGCTTCCTTGAAGACCCCTGCGCCCAGGCTGTGATCCGGGTGCATGTGCGTCAGCAGCAGATAGCGGATGGGCAGGTCGGTTTGCGCCCGGATCGCGGCATAGAGCCTTTCGGCAACGGCTCGCGTCGTACCTGCGTCGATCACGGCGACAGCGTCAGTGCCGATGACGAATCCCAGATTGGCAAGGTCCCCGCCATTCGCCGCATTTGGCACGCCATAACCGCCCCGGTGCACGAAGACGCCCTCGGCGATTTCCCGTGTCTTGAGCGCGGGGATGCGTTCGGCCAGTTCTGCCCTGTCTGCACAGGTCGCCGATTGCAAGCTCAGGCCCGCTGCTGACGCCCATCCCGCTGCACGTGAGGGCGCTTCGATCTCGCAGACAGATCTTTCGGACAAGGAGACCGGCAACAGCCTGTCTGCGCAGACATCGCCATTGGCAAGGCAGACGGTCAGCAGAATCTCGAACACGGATTTCTCCTTCGGGTTCGTGTAACACTCAGACTGGAAGTCTGCATGGTCAAGCATGGACCGCCTGATCACATTCAATTTAGCGAATGAAACTAGATTTCAGGCCCGCTCTGACGTATACGTTGACGTTAACCCCGCAAAAGATGGGGCGTGTTAAAGAAGAGAACAAAGCCGTTGGAGGAAAGCATGGCCAACAAGATTGCATCAGTGGCGCTCGGACTTGTGCTCATAGGCAGCTTTGCCATGGCGGATGCGATCAAGAACCCGCTCAAGGATGGCGAAACCTGGGCGGATCTGGCCTATGACGTGATCGGGGATGCTGTGCCGAAGAATGGTGCCACACTGTTCTCGGTTGATGTTCCCTACCGCGCGCATGACGCAGCGATCGTGCCAGTGCGCATTACCCAAGATCTGTCCTCGGACCACCGTATCGACAAGCTGACCATAGTCGTGGACGAAAATCCTTCGCCGCTTGTGGCCGCGTTCGAGTTTGGACCAAATATGGGCCATATCGACCTGGAAACCCGCGTTCGGGTGGATATGTACTCGAATGTGCGTGTGATTGCCGAGACCGCCGATGGCGGGCAATGGATGAATGGCAGATTCGTGAAGGCGTCTGGCGGATGCTCGGCCCCTGCCTTGAAGGGTATGGAAGCCGCCATGGCCAATGCTGGCAAGATGCGGCTGAAGCTGTTCGACACGGTGGGCCTTTCTGAGACGCTGCCCTCCTCAAGTGGGCGCAAGCAGGCGCAGGTTATGATCCGCCACCCGAACTATTCGGGCATGCAACGCAATCAGGTGACAAACCTTTTCATCCCGGCCTTCTTCGTGCACGAACTGGAAGTGTTCCAAGGCGACGAGATCCTGTTCCGCATGGAAGGCGGCATTTCGATCAGCGAAGACCCCGTGTTCCGGTTCTCCTACACGCCCAACGGCGCCGAGACGTTCCGGATTCGCGCAACCGACACCGACGGTCAGGTATTCGAACAGGTGTTCGATATTGAAGGCAAGGCAACCTGACACCCCAACCAACTCGAGCTGTTAGCGCGTCTCTTGGGCAAACTCCTCGGTCCAACCCAAGCATAGCACCAGTGTGAATCGGTTTTAGCAGCATTCTCAGGGGCGGGGCCGTTTTGGTTCTTGGTGCTTGCCCGCACCTTGACCGCCAAGGCACTGCCATTGCTTCGGCAGTCTGGCTCAGTTTCAACGATCAGCGGTGAAGAATAAGGCGCAGACCCAAGAAGCTGGAAACCATCCGGTTGGCCCGGAAAGGTCACGTGCCAACGTGGCAAATATTGGCCAACACTGCTCAATAATCGCATTTTACACCATCGGTAGCGTGACTGGTATCTGCAGCGCGGTGCAGCCGGGCGAGGGCTAGTTGGATCTTAGTCCGATGCAATTTCTATCAAGGAAGCCTTTCACGCTCGGCAGGTGCATAAAGCACTGGCCAAAACCCCACGCCTTCTTTGGGTCCGTCAAGGACACCAGCCAGTCGGCAATCAATTCGTTCTTATCGCTGATCTTTGGATGATACCTATAGCAAGTCTCGCTGATGCTGAACTTCCGGCACGCAAACCGGATACTGACGGACCGGTCGCGCACGGCCCGTTGGGCGATCTTTTTGTGCTGAGACAGCCTTACCGCTTTTTTTCCGAGAGCTTCCTTCAGCAGCTCGTTCTGCATGCTCTTCGCAGCTTACATCTTCTTCGGGCGCGTTCGCCAATGTCACTCGGACCGATGGGGTGACCTTGGCTCACTCTCTTCATCCAAGGCCTTTATCCGCGAGATCAACGATGCATCTGTCCCGCCGAACTTGGCCCGCCACTTTTAGAAGCCCGCTGAACTCATCCCATGTTCTCGGCGAAGATCAGCCATCGGCACCCCACTCGCAGCCTGGTTCGAAACACCCATGATCCGGGGGATTACCGAGGCTCTGGGTGCGTTTACATAGGCCGCCCTGCCGTCAGCCAAATGCGATCTGGGCTTTCATTGCATGATTGCGATCGTTGGCAATCTGAAAAGCGGCCTCGGCGTCCGCCAAAGGCATGGTATGGGTGATCAGAGGGGCGACGTTGATCAGTCCCTTCTGCATCATGCCCACTGCGGTGGCGAATTCCTCATGGAAACGGAAGGACCCACGCAGGTCCAACTCTTTCGCCGTCAGGGTTTGCACCGGCACGTTCATGTCTCCGCCGAGGCCCAGCTGCATTATCACCCCGCGCGGGCGCATTGCGTTGATCCCGGTGGCAAGCGCCGATTCAACCCCTGTTGCTTCGAACAACACATCGAAGGTGCCTTTGCCTGCTGCGTAAGAATCCAGACCGTTTGGTGTCTTGACCATGTTCACGACCCGGTCCGCACCTGCCCGTTCGGCATGTGCCAACGCATTCGGTGTAAGGTCGGTCGCCACGATTTCTGCTGCACCGGCACGCCGGGCGGCCAGAATGCAAAGGATGCCAATCGGCCCACAGCCCATGACAAGTACGCGCTTGCCAAGCATTTCTCCCGCCCGGCGCGTGGCATGCAGGCAGACTGAAAGCGGCTCGGCCATGGCAGCCTGTCCGGGCGTGAGCCCTTCTGCCTTCGCACATTGGCCAGCATCCGCGACAAGAATTTCGCGGAACGCGCCCTGAATATGCGGGAACGGCATGGCGGACCCGTAAAAACGCATGTCCAGGCAATGATTGCGCAGGCCCTCGACGCAGTAGCGGCAGGACCCGCAAGGCCGCGATGGCGAAACAGCAACCAAGTCACCTGATGAGAGCCCTTCAACGCCTGCCCCCAAAGCCTCGATATGGCCCGAAACCTCGTGCCCCAGAATCATCGGCTCTTTCAGCCGGACCGCACCGAAACCGCCATGATTGTAGTAGTGCAGATCAGATCCGCACACACCGCCTGCTGCCAACCGCACCGAGACCTGCCCCGGGCCAGGCAGGCCGGGCTCCTGTTCTTCGATCCTCAGATCCTTGGGTGCGTGAATAACGATGGCTTTCATGGGCTTTCACTGCTCCGGACTTGAGAATGTTATCGATAACATATACGCATGCCCCGAACTAAGTAAAGCAAAGGCCAAGGGTATGAGCAGTGGATTATTCGACCTGACGGGCAAGACGGCGTTGATAACGGGGTCCAGCCAAGGGATCGGTTACACTTTGGCCGAGGGGCTGGCCGTCGCAGGCGCGCGTATCGTCATGAACGGCCGCGATACCGTCAAACTGGACAAGGCAGCCGAAGCATTGGGTGGCCTGCAATTGGCCTTCGATGTGACCGACCACAGCGCCGCTCGTACTGCGGTTGACGGGTTCGAAGCAGATCATGGTCCGATCGATATCCTGATCAACAATGCAGGCATGCAGCATCGCACTCCACTGGAGGACTTCGCACCCGAGGACTTCGAACGGCTTATTGCAACAAATGTGACATCAGTCTTCAATGTCGGTCAGGCCGTCGCCCGCCATATGATTGGGCGCGGGGCCGGCAAGATTATTAACATCGCCTCCGTACAGACGGCTTTGGCCCGGCCTGGCATCGCGCCCTATGTGGCCTCCAAGGGCGCAGTTGCGAACCTGACCAAGGGTATGGCCACCGACTGGGCCCCCAAAGGCCTGAACGTCAACGCCATCGCGCCTGGATATTTTGACACGCCCCTGAACGCAGCCCTCGTTGCTGATGCCGAGTTCACGGCCTGGATTGGCAAACGCACGCCGCAAGGTCGATGGGGGCAATTGCCCGAACTGGTTGGCGCAGCGGTGTTCCTCTCCTCGGCAGGAGCGTCATTTGTCAACGGGCAGACACTGTTTGTAGATGGCGGCATGACAGCGTGTTTGTGAGCATACTGATGTGACCAAACTCGCATTGCTCGGATGCGGTGCGACTAGCGATGCAATTGGCACGAGTCTGGTCGCAGTTGGTTGTGACCTGACAAAGTTCGAGTTGAATGCCGACGCCGTAGCAGCATCGGTCACCAAGGGCGCGAAAGCAGGCGGCGGAGACGGCAGAAGGCCGGGGCTTTATCATCGCCTTGCTGAACTCTGCCGCGATTGTGCGAGTTGCAGTCGTCGGCGCGGATGGTGCTGCCGTTGATGATCTGTTTCGATGCAGTGAAGGTGAAGATGACATGCGGGATCGCCAGCAACCTCCCCATGGTCACGACAACACGCCAATAGATACGCTGCTCTCTCAGACTGTTGTAAATTGTGACCGGCACTGTCCCCGTGCCCCGGTCAGACAGGACGGTGGCAAAATGGAACTCGGTCCATGCGATGCCGGACGCAAAGATGGTAGCTGCGGCGAGATCCGGCTCGATCACTGGCAGGACAATGAGGAAGAAGATCTGAAACGGCCGCGCCGTCCGTTCTCCCCGCTTACTCTAACTGGATATGCAGATGAACGATGAAGCTCTGCAGGATCCATATCACGAAGGGCAGGTTCATGGCCGGGTAGTCAGGATACTGCCGATGTAGGAGCCGCCCAGCCTTTGCTGGAACGTCCAGATACGGGCCAAGACCCGGATCCGAATGCCTCTGCCCGTGGAAAAGGGGCGACAACCCATCCGGTTTGACAAACTGTGCGGTGCCAGCCTAGGCAATGGTATCGATAACAATTTGCTGCGGATCCCTGCAAATATGAGCAAGCACCGCAAAGCCACAATGGCCGATGTTGCCCGCTTGGCCAGGGTGTCGCCGATGACGGTAAGTCGGGCCTTGAAGTCCAATACCTCTGTAAGCGAAGCGACGCGCCACAAGATCCGCATTGCGGCCGACCAACTGGGCTATGTTGTGGACATTACGGCTGCGACGTTCTCTTCCGGGCGCTCAGGGTTCATCGCGATGACCATCCCGTCCATCAACAATGCGAATTTCGCGGATACAGCGCGCGGGCTGACCGATGGTTTGCGAGAAAGCGGCTTGGAATTGCTGCTGGGATACACTGGCTATGATATCGTGGAGGAGGAACGGTTGGTCGAGGCGTTCCTGCGCCGACGTCCCGAGGCGATCGTGGTGACGGGTGGCGCTCACACAGATCGGTGCCGCGCTCTCCTGGCAAATGCGGGCGTGCCAGTGGTCGAAACCTGGGACTCTCCTGAAGATCCGGTGGATCGCGTGGTCGGGTTCTCGAACGCCGACGCAGGGGCCCGGGTCGCACGGCATCTCTTCGATCAAGGCCACCAACGGATCGGATTTATTGGTGGGGATGGAACGCACGATACGCGGGGCGCAGATCGCCAACGCGGTTTTGTCAGTGCACTTCAGGACCTCGGTGTCGCAACTGACCGCGTGATAAACGATCTCGCCCCTCCGATCACCATGCGCGAAGGTGCAGAGGCCATGGCACGATTGCTGACCCGGTGGCCCGATACGACAGCATTGGTGTGCGTATCCGACCTGTCGGCATTCGGCGCGATGAATGCGGCAATCCGCAATGGCCTACGGGTTCCCGAGGACATCGCGGTTGCAGGTTTTGGTGCCTATGATCTGGCAGAGCATGCCCTGCCCGAGATCACGACAGTCGATGCACAGGCCCACCGGATTGGCCAAGAAACGGCGCGGGTTATTCTGGACGCGAGGTCAGACTCCAATGCAGCCCAAGCGCGAACCATTCTGGAAGTAGAACTGATCTGCAGACGCAGTACCGCAGTAACACGGGGCATATGAGCAGGGCGATGCACGATGTCATACCTTCCTTTTCCGGCCAATAACCGCATCAAGCCAGGCAAGTGCAGCGAGTGTCAGGCCGAGCGCAAGGAAGGCAAGCACACGGATCAGCCCCTCCAGCCCGCCCATGTCGATCAGAAACACTTTCGCGACCGTCAAGCCAATGACACTCATCGCGACCCGGCGGACAACGGCCGACCCTGTCTGAATCGCCCGCAGCAACAAGGCCGCCCCGGTGACCATCAAGACGACGGTATAGGTATAGAGCTCACCATCTACGACCCCGGGCACCGAAAGGTCGGGACCCTGCCATAGCCTGCGGATCTCGAGACCCGCCCAGGCAGTAGCGCTGACTGCGGCAAGCCCGAGGCTGGCAATCTGCACGTTCCTCGGAAGTCCTCGCACCAGCCAGACGATCCCACCTATCAGCACCGCCGGCAAAGCATAGGCAACCAGCAGGCTGTCGAAGACAGGCGGGCCGACAACCAGTTCTCCGAACAAGGGGAGCCGATGGGTGAGCGCTCCGATCAGGAACAGCACCCCTGCCCCGCCAAACAGCGCAGCGAGGATCCATCTTGGCTTTTGCAAGCTGTTGACGATCTGCGCGCGATAGGCCTGAACTGCGCCCGCGATCATCCAGATCATTGCATAGAGACCAAGCGCCCAATGGCTGGTGGCACCAGTTCCGTCATCCAGCAGTCGATAGATCAGGATACAAATCAGTATTCCCGGCAGCGACCATGCGGCGGACTCGACCGTGATGATCGCTGTTGAGCGGTCTCTTTGCTTCAGACAGTGCAGCGCCAAAAACATCAGTGCGATGACCCCAATGAAGGCCAGTACAACCTCATGGAGCGGCGCCTGCAGTGCCCATACAAGCCCTGGATCGACAATCAGTCTGTAGCCGCAGACGACGACTGCTACCTGTACGAGATAGGACAGGAGCGGCAGGTTATAGCGCCGGTCGAGCCAGCTTGCCGAGAACAGGATGCTTGCGAAGGCCAAGGTCAATGCAGCTTCGGTCAGCACAATGGACAGGGCAAAGGCGATCATGTTCAGCGCACCCAGCGCATAGATCGACGGCTTCAGGCGCTGTTCCGGATCTCCTGCAAGCGCCCGTTGCGCTGCTGCGGTCAACAGCACTGCAACTGCAGCAATGTGCAGGGCCCACACCGCGTCCGAAAGCTGGGCCGCGGGCTTCCACCAAAGGGCGAGCACTATCATGATCAAGGGAGCAAAGGCCGCGGCCCCGAATGCCCAGGCCGTTGCAAAAGGACCAGATCGCGCGCTCTTCCAAGCGGCCAGCGCCGAGACTGCCATCCCGAACAACGTCAGCCACAGCAGAGTTTTCGGGCCGCCTTCCAGGAACGCGGGCTCTGCGGTTTCGAAAGCCCAGGCAACATCCAGCGATAGAAACCCGTTCATGCCGATGATACCCAGCATTGCCGCCAGAACCGGCGGAACCGCATCATCCAGAACGTCGCTGCTTTGCCAGACCGCAAGCACGAGGAACAGAACGGAAAGTGCACCCAGCGCCAGCCAGAAACCGGCAACACTCTCGCCCGCAACGACAATGGCAATTGCGACAAGGCCACCAATCCCTGCCACTGCCAGCCGCGTGGGGAATTCGGAGGCTTTGGGAAGGCCCTGGCGATGGAGTTGGTAAAACGTCATCCCGCCTTCGAACGCGGGTTTCAGCGACCGCATTGGGATTGTCATCGCCCCTGCACAAATGAGGCAGCCAAAGGCAAGCAAATGCAACTCGTTGTTCGGCGCGGCCGTGTAAAACAGAGCCGCGCCCAGAAACACGCTGGCGAGCCCGAGCGTCGAGATCCATGCGGTGCGCTGATAGCTGTCCGTGATCAGTGCTACCCAACCGATCAGAGCAAAGTAGTAGAACAGCCAGCTTGTATCGTTTGCCTCACCACCAATTACAAATGGCGCGAGCACAGCGCAGGCGATACCCATGATCGTAAGAAAAGCTCCATGGCGCAGACCCAACACCACTGCCGCCGTTGCGGTTGTGGCGAGCCCGGCAAACGTCACCTCGATCCCGATCAGACCGTAGAGCATGCGGGCGCCCAGAATTGCGGAGTAGAGGCATACTATGCCACCTGCGCACAACGTGCCCGGCAGCAGATCACCCAATGTTCCCGGGCCCGAGCCGCCGACGCGGCGGACACGTTCTCCGGCAAGGATCAGGGCAGCGCCCAACACCATCCCGCAAATGACACGCAGGGTCGGGGGCAGAAGGCCGTTTTCGATCCCATAGCGAACAAAGAAGATCCCGGCGAAGGTCAGCGAGAGAACCGCGACGACAGACACCCAGTTCTGGGCGAGCCATGCGCCAAGACGTTGCCGGTTTTCGGTGGTGAGGACGTAGTTCTTGCGCGGCGGCTCGCTCGGAGCGGGCCCCGGCGTCGATTGAACCGGCACCTGAACCTTGGCAGGCTCAGGTTCTGCCGTAGCGGGCAACGCTGTACGCGGCGCCGACCCACGCAGTTTGGTTTGAACGGCAATCGGTCCGGCATTTGGCTGAAAATCCGGGTCTGCCGCTCTCAAGTGCGCTTCAAGCTGGTCAATCCTTCGTGACAACCTTCTGTTCGCGCCCATCAGGAAGAACGGGGCCACAAACATCCAGATCAATGCGCCCACGATCAACAGGGCAATCAGACCAAACATCTCGTCCATAGCGGTTCCTTTCCCGAAACAACTCACTCAACTTGCGGGAAGTCTTGCATAGTTTCCGCAAACGTAAACTGTGGAATCACACAGGCCTCAGAGCTGCCCCTGCTGGGTCGCAATCACTGCTGCCTGCAATGTAGTCGCAACGCCCAGCCGCTCGCGCGCCGCCTTCAGATGGGTTTCGATGGTCCGCCGATGGACGGCCAACAACGTGGCCATTTCCTCGGTCGTCTTGCCATCGACTGTAAGACGCAGGATTTCGATTTGCCGCTCGGTCAACGCGTGACCCAGAGGGATATTGCGCATCTGAGACGCCGCCAGCTCGAAAAGTTGCAAATGTGGAATGATCCGGTCCTGCTGGGCAGCCCATATCCGGTCTGCATCGTCCTGCTTCAGCCCGGCCCGAAAGCAAAGCCCGAAACCCGAGCGTACCTGATTGGACAGGATCGGGTTGGCATAGGTGATGCCTGCGACGAGGCCGTGCTCGCGCATGCCCAGGTGAATTGCCTCCTCCTGCGCGGTCATGGTCCCGGCAAGATATCTGTCGCGGTTCACGCGCCAGCTGATAGCGCCTGTATTCTCCAGTGCCCAGCGGATCGTGTGGTTCATGACATAGCCGCCAAGATCCACGAACAACCTGTCTGCTTCGGCGCCATATGTTGAGAACCAAGTCAGCCTGAAGCGATTGTGGAAGCTCTGAGCATCAGCAATCGGTTTTCGCGCATAGAAAATCCGGTCAACGTCATAGCACCTCAGTGCACTGCACAGACGCGACCAGCAGACCGCCAGATCGTCTGTTTGGCCCATATCAGCCATCGCAGCCTGAAAATCAGATGCTGTGTCCATCTTTCAGCGATAATATGTTTTACCTCAGATTGAAAACCTCCGCCTCGCACTTCGCCAGAGCAGATGTTTGCTGCGAGAGTATGCTACCCAATCTCAAGACGGCCACGGACAAGGGTTTGGAGCAGCGGATGGATCACCCAGTATCGAAAATAGGCGATGCCCCGAAGCGCCGTGAAGATATCAGGTTTTTAACCGGCCAGGGTGCCTATCTGGATGATCTGACCTTCGATGGCTTGTGTCATGCAGTGTTCCTTCGATCGCCCCATGCGCATGCTCGGATAATCTCTGTCGACACCTCGGCTGCGCGCAAGGCTGCAGGTGTGATTGCGGTCCTGACCATCGAGGATGTGAAGGCAGATGGGCTTTCTCCCTTGATGATGAGCGCAGTCGAGAACCCCAAGACCGGCACACCGTTCAAATTCCTGCCGCAGCCATTGCTGGCCGATGGAGTTGTTCGCCATGTCGGGGAACCCGTGGCTATGGTGATTGCCGAGACCATCGAGCTTGGCCTCGACGCACTAGAGCTGATCGACATCGTATTCACCCAGCTTGATGTGGTCACAACCCCCGATGCTGCCCGGGCACCCGGTGCGCCGATACTGTCTAACAATGCTCCGGACAATATCTGCCTGGACGAGCACTATGGAGACCGCAATGCAGTTGCCAGCGCGATGCGTAGCGCGACCCATGTTGTCGAACTGCCGGTGGAAAATCCCCGCATCTCCACAAACCCCATGGAGCCGCGCGGTGTAATCGGC
>JBGCFK010000293.1:0-12136 GCA_045106875.1 Paracoccaceae bacterium
AAGGTCTACGATAGCTTCGTTGCAGCCCGCAAAGACGTGGGCGGCTGGATGAACCTCTCGGATGGCCCATACCTCGCAGAGCGCAACACTGCGCTCGGCGTCGAGTAGTCGGCGACCAACTTTCGGAGGCGCGGCCGCAAGCTGCGCCTCCAATCTGTTTTAATCATATGATTTTGTTCTAGTATTTCGATTTGAACATATGAAAAAGCGGGGGATCGCCCCGCGCTGCGGGAGGAGTACGGCCCATGGCCATGACCGAAACCGCCCTGCCGCCCTCTCCGGCGCGGGGCTTTCGTGCATTTTCGTGGGTGATGGTGGGGCTCACCTTCGCCTATCTGGTGAACAACTACCTCGTGGTCTGGCTTGAATGGCCCGGCGCACGAACAGGTCTGAGCGAGGGTCACAGTCTGGCTTTCGTCCATGTCGCGATCTACCTGATTGGCACAGCCGGACCTGTGGCATTGGTGATGCGATCACCCGATGTCGCACTTCGTGCAGATGCCGAACGGATCTCGGCCATCGTCCGCTTCATCATCCGTTGGGCCTTCTGGATCGTGATGCTGGTCGGTATCGCGGATGCTGCGGTGTCCTTCCTGCGCGTTGAGGAAATGCTCGCTGGCCTTGTCGGCACCGAGATGGCCGACAAGCTGAACTTCAACGCCAATCGCGCACCCATCGTGCATGGACCGCTGATTTTGGTGGCTTTACTCCTTGCGATACTGTTCCGGCGTACCTTGGGGTTCCATTGGTTGGGGTTGCTGGTGGTGCTGGCCGAACTCGCAATCGTGCTCTCCCGGTTCATCTTTTCCTACGAGCAGGCCTTCATGGGCGACCTCGTACGGTTCTGGTACGGCGCGCTGTTCCTGTTTGCGTCTGCGTTTACTCTGGTCGAGGACGGCCATGTCCGCGTCGACGTCATGTATGCAGGCATGAAGGATCGCACCAAAGGCTTCGTGAACGCCTGGGGCTCAATCATTCTTGGTATCCTGTTCTGCTGGATCATCCTGTTCATGGGCATGGAAACCAAGTCTTCATCAATCAACGCACCGCTGGTGAGCCTCGAGGTCAGCCAGTCCGGCTTTGGTATGTATGTGAAGTATCTGATGGCAGGTTTCCTGGGCGTCTTCGCAGTGACGATGATGCTTCAGTTCTCGGCCTATCTGTTGGAAAGCGTGGCAGACTGGCGCGGTGAAGAGGGCTCTAAGCTCCATCGCCACGATGACGAACTGCCGGTGCACTGAAGGTTAGAGGAACTGAACTATGGAAATCGTCTTCCTCATCCTTCTGGTAGGTATCATGGCCACGGCCTTGGCATCCGGGTACCCGGTTGCCTTCGCCCTGCCCGGATCTGCAATTGTCACGATCCTGCTGGCAGCAGGCTGCGGTTATATCTTCGCGGGCGATGCGGCAGCCTATTTCGCGCATGGCTCCGCGCCTGAGTGGCTATCCGCCGGGGTGATCAACTTCCGAGGGGTCTACTGGGAAGTCGAGCGCGACACGCTCATCGCCATTCCGCTGTTCATCTTCATGGGCATCATGCTCCAGCGGTCCAAGATCGCCGAGGATCTGTTGCTTACGATGGCACAGCTATTCGGGCCAATCCCGGGTGGTTTGGGAATATCCGTAGTGTTTGTGGGCGCCCTGCTGGCAGCTACCACAGGCATTCTGGGCGCAACCGTGGTTGCGATGGGGCTGATTTCGCTGCCTGCGATGCTGCGCAATAACTACTCCAGCCCGCTGGCGACCGGAACCATTGCGGCCTCCGGGACGCTGGGGCAGATCATCCCGCCTTCGATCGTGCTGATCATTCTGGCAGACCAGCTGTCGTCCGCAGTGGATCAGGCGCAGACTGCGCGGACGGCTCTGTACAAGTCGGCCACGGGCGAATTCTCCATGCCGTCCGAATTTGCAGTATCCTCGACTTCCGCGGGCGACATGTTCCTGGGCGCCATGGTCCCCGGATTGGTCCTGGTCGGGCTCTACATGCTGTACATTCTGGTGATCGGGATCATCAGACCGAAAATGGCGCCATCGGTACCCTTCGAGCAGAAGATGGACCTGCGCCTGATGGGCAAGGTGCTGCTGATCCTCGCGCCGCCACTGACGCTGATTTTCGCCGTCCTGGGCTCGATCATTGCCGGTATTGCAACGGTGAACCAAGCAGGTGCAATCGGCGCAATCGGCGCAACGATCATGGCGGGTTACCGTCTGCACGAGGGGCAACGCGGGGCTTTCCTGCCCACCATTCTCGCGCTGATCTCACTGGGCGTCATTGTCTTTGCGACATCGACCTACGATCTGAATATCCGCAATATCACGAATGACGCTGATCGGTTTGGCGTGACACTTGCCTCGGTCGCTGTGGCAGGCTTTGTGCTGGCAATCGGCTGGTCGCTTGTCCGGACTTTCCGCACTGACGGTACACTTAATGGCGTCATGATCGACACGGCCAAGACAACATCGCTGGTGTTTATCATTCTGCTTGGTGCGGCCATGTTGACCTCTGCCTTCCGCGCGTTTGGTGGGGAGGAGTTGGTTAAGGACTTCCTGACTTCGCTACCCGGCGGGTTCTGGACCCAGTTCGTGATCGTGATGGCAGTGATCTTCGTGCTGGGCTTCTTCCTGGACTTCATTGAGATTGCTGTGGTCGTCGTTCCGATCGTTGCACCGATCTTGCTGCTGGATCCGGGCGCCAACATCACAGCCGTATGGCTTGGCGTGATGATCGGGCTGAACATCCAGACATCGTTCCTGACACCGCCCTTTGGCTTCGCATTGTTCTATCTGCGCGGCGTTGCTCCGCGGGAGGTGAAGACCATCGATATCTACAAAGGCGTGATCCCGTTCATTGCGCTGCAATTGATGGCGCTGGTGATCGTGGGCAATACGCCCGGCCTGGTGAACTATCTGCCGAACCGGATTTCGTATACCGGTGAGACGGCTCCCCCGCCCGTGAACCCTCGTTTGCAGTATTGTATGGAGGAATACGTGGCAGACGAGTTGAACACCAACGGTGATACCATTCGCGGGGCAATCGCAGAGGCACGCAAGATTCCGTTGAACAGTCTGCCTTCCGGGCTCGCCAAGGATCTGGCTGAAGCTTTCGACAAGGCGGAGGCCTCCTTCGGGTTGATGGATGAAATCACAGCGGCGAGTAGCGCGGTCAAGGCGGCATCACCCGACTATCAACCGCTGCACGTTCAGGTACGCAGGTACGAGCGGGATGCTGCGCGACTGGCCGATAGGGTCGAGGATGCCGAGAAGGATCTGACCCGCTTGCGCAATGTTGATCCGGACAGCCCACGGATCGAACGGTTGGAAGCCCAGATCGTGATCTGGGAGTCCGAACGTGCAGCTTTGTTGGGTCAAATCCCGGCAGAGTGGGATCCCAAGCATGACACCTTTGCCAAACTGACCAAGGCCGAAGTCGCTGCGCGAAGTGCGTACCGCCGAAATACGGACGATGCCTTTGCTTCGATCAACGAGCTGAGCACGGTTTTGGCCGGGACCAAGGCGTTGGAGGGGCTGGAAAGCGAGCTGACGTCAATTCGCGCTGATGTCGCATCGGGCGACCCGGCAACGCTGGTCGCAAGGATCGAGGCGCTGCGTTCTGCCATGCGCGATGCCGAGGCCGGCAAGCCTACGATCAAAGGCCTGTCAGACGCACGAAAGGAGCTCCGAAAGGATCCTGATCCTGCGAAGGCTGCTGAGGCTTTGGATGCGTCGATTGCAGCATTGGCTGAAGACCTATCATGGCGGCAGCAGGCAGCAGAGCAGGTCTTGCCAGGGCTCGAGACTTATTCGGCGGCGCTGTCGGACACGATTGGCCTGCGCCAGCAGTCGGTTCTTCCACGCCCGCAGGCGCTTTATGTTGCCTCATGCAATTCGGGCCACCGGGACATCTCGCTGAACTTCTGAAGGCCCCATGTTTACACACGACCACGCCCTCAGCGGGGCGTGGCGCCACCTCGTCAAACTCACTTCGTTCGGATTGCTGCATCGCTCTATTGCGACCCTCGCGATTGGCCGGTTAGCATGGAAGTGACCAACGAGGAGGTTCCAGAAATGAGCGATTCCGCAAAGACAGCAGCCACTACCTCCATGAAAGGAGGCGGCTATTACAGTCAGTCCACGCGGGGTGCAAAGGACGTGATCGACAGCGCGGCCGGGATGCTGGTGGCAGCCGTCGCGAGCTTGCCCGATCCCATCCCCGGACAACCGCTGCGCATAGCAGATTATGGCACGGCCGACGGAGGCACGTCGAAACAGGCTATCCGCAACACGGTCGCAGCCATGCGAGATCGCTGGCCGAACACGCAGGTGCAGGTGACCTACACGGACCTCGCTTCAAACGACTGGAGCCAGCTTTTCCTGTCCATGCAGGGATTGGACGGTTCCGATCATACCTACTGGAACGAGTTCCCTGGCGTGTTTGTACAGGGCTGCGGGATCGGCTTTCACCATCAGGTTCTGCCAGACACCACGCTGGATCTGGGTTTTTCCGCCACGGCCATGCACTACGTTTCCCAACGCCCTTGCCTGATTCCCGACCATGTCCACCATGTCGGTGCAACGGGCGCGGCGCTTGCGGCTTTCGACATTCAGGCCGCAGGGGATTGGGAACGTATCCTATTGGCGCGCGCTGCCGAGCTGCGCCCGGGCGGGCGGCTGGTGCTCCTCAGCTTCGGTAAAGACGAGGCGGATCGCTACCTTGGCGCAACGGGCGGGGTCAACATGTTCGACACCTTTTGGGCACACTGGCAGGCTTTGGGCACATCAGGAGTGATCACCGCAGCAGAGGTCGAAGCCGCAACATTTGCCCAAGTCTATCGCACGCCGGAGCAATTCACCAAACCGCTGAGGGATCACGCCTCCGCTGTTCACAAAGCTGGCTTGCGGCTGATTTCGGCAGAAACCCGCGTCACGCCGTGCCCCTATGCTGCGGCCTTCGCGGCAAACCCGGGAATGGGAGCGCGTGCGTTTGCGCAGAGTTATATCCCGACGCTTCGGTCATGGTCTGAGACTGTGTTCGCAAACGCGTTGGACTCGGCGCGACCTTCTGAAGAACGCGCAGAGATCGTGGACAAGTTCTATCAAGCCTATGAAGATCAGGTCGCCGCTGACCCTACCGGGCATGCGATGGACTATGTTCATATCTTTCTGGAGATCCAGAAGACAGACTGATTCTGCGGCGAGGAGCAGACTCGCAGCTACTGGATACCAGCTTCCATCCGCTGCAAAGCTACCTGGGCTGCGCGGCCAACCCGACCACTACGATCCAGCTCGATCGCCATCAGAAGCGACTGCCGCGCATTGGCGGTCTCACCGAGGCCACCTTCGATCCGCCCTTGCTCCAGCCAGACCGCAGGATCGCCGGGGGCCAGCTCGACGGCGAACTTGGCATCATCGCGCGCAGCGACCAGTTCGCCACGCAGGCGATAGGCCGCTGCCCGGCGAAGCAGCCAACGCGGATCTGCACCACCTTCGTCCATGGCCTGACCAAGATCCCGGATCCCCGCCGCGACATCGCCATTGGCGACCTTCACTGCTCCGCGCAGACCAAGCACCGCTGCCCCGCGCGGGGCAAGTCGCAATGCCTGCTCAGCAACAATGGCGGCAGTCACGAAGTCCTCAACCTCGATCAACAGTTCCCCTGCCTGGACAAGCAGATCCGCCCGCGCATCATCGGCGAGGCCCGGCTCTTCGAGCGCTGCGCCGATCAGCTCGTCGATTGCCCTGCCCTCGGCGCCTATCGCCAAAAGTGCAAGCGCATAGCAATGACGCGCGCCCGCTCCGCCACCGCCATACCGTGCCCAGTCTCCGGCCTCGCGCTCGGCGGCCTCGGGATCGGCCTCGACCAAAGCCAGGCAGCTATCATAGTCCTCGACCGCTGATACGGGCGTGGCCATGATGAGTGAAAGCAAAAGGATGGACGGCGTAGCTCGCATTCAGACAGTCCTCGGGTTAAGTGGAGCCGATGTAATGCGAAATTGCCGAGGGCACCATGACGGATCGCAGGGTTTTGTTGAGTTTTGGGCATGGATACTCTGCCCGCACACTAGCGCGGCGGTTACTGGCTGAAGGCTGGAGGGTGATTGGTACAACGCGGTCTGCGGAAAAGGCTCAAACTCTGCGCTTTGAGGGAGTCGAGCCTGTGCTGTCCCTCGCCGAAGCCATCGAACGCTTGCACGAATCGACGCATCTGCTGATCTCGGCTGGACCGGATGCCGAAGGCGACCCCGTGCTGGCTGCATGTAGTCCTGCAATCAGGGACGCCGCTCAGGACATTGAATGGGTAGGTTACCTGTCCACCACAGGAGTTTATGGCGACAGGCAGGGCGAATGGGTTGATGAAACTTCCGAGTGCCACCCTTCAACACGGCGTGGAAAATGGCGATTGGCTGCAGAACAAGCATGGCAATCGATCCCCGGGTTGCCACTGCATATCTTTCGGCTGGCAGGGATTTACGGACCGGGGCGCGGGCCGTTCTCCAAAGTGCGCAATGGGACTGCACGGCAGATCATAAAACCTGGCCAAGTGTTCAGCCGCACTCATGTGGAGGACATTGCATCAGTGCTGCAGACCTCCATGGCACAGCCAGACCCCGGGGCGATTTACAACGTTTGCGATGACTTGGCAGCACCGCCGCAGGACGTGCTGGCATATGCAGCAAAGCTGTTAGGGCTTCCGCCACCGCCCGAAGTCGATTTCGAGACTGCGGATATGTCGCCTATGGCGCGCAGCTTTTATGCGGAGTCAAAGCGGGTTTCCAATCGGCGCATTCGCGAGGATCTTGACGTTGAGCTTGCTTACCCAACCTATCGCGAAGGGTTGGCTGCGTTGCTGGCAGAAGACGAGCGGTCCGACCTTGGTCGTCAACCCGGATAGTCGACCACGGCGTCACCGGCTGTCATGCCGAGGCCAGCGCGATCGAACCTGAGATGCGCCAAACCTGCACCATCAACGACAGTGAACAATGTTCCGGCAGGCTTGCCGCCCAAAGTGACTGCTGTTCCAGGATCTGCCCACCCGCGTACTGCAACTTGCACCAGACCCTTGCGAAGTTCGGTCTTGTGTTTCATGCGAGCGGTGACCTCCTGACCAACATAGCAGCCTTTGCGAAAGTCAACGCCGGCAAGACGTTCAAACCCGGCTTCCAGAATGAATGTGTCGTTGGGGATAAGCTCGACCCCGGTCTCGGGCACACCCAGCCGAACGCGGAGTGTATTCAACTGAGCGGTCGTGTCCGTATCCAGAGGGCAAGCGCCAAGCGTTTCGGCGAGATCAGTACCGTAAAGCCGCCATCCCAATGCATGATCACGGGGATCAGGCACAACGGCGACATTCTCGGACGTAGAGGGTTGTGGCCCATCGCCAAGGCACAGGCCAACTTCCATGGCACCCGTTCCCACGATCCTGGCATCTCGGCGCAAGCAATAACCCATCAGCGCCCGGGCCAGATCCTGGCCCCTATCACGTGCAACATCGATCAGGATGCGTCCCTCACCGGTGTCAATCAGGAAAAAGTCAAAGAGATACTTGCCCTGTGGTGTCAGCAGCGCTGCATATAGCGGCACGCCGGGTGCCAAGCGGTCCATGTCATTGGTCACCACACCTTGCAGCACGGCGCGGGCATCACTGCCTGCCATGGCAATGACGCCTCGG
This sequence comes from Paracoccaceae bacterium, assembly GCA_045106875.1. GTDB lineage: Bacteria > Pseudomonadota > Alphaproteobacteria > Rhodobacterales > Rhodobacteraceae > Thermohalobaculum. Next base: position 7,667 of record JBGCFK010000293.1, read on the forward strand.
CGTGGGTCGATATGAATGGTTCTGCTCGACATTATTTGGCCTCCTTGCAGGAGATATAGGCGTGACCCAGGCGGCACGCCAAGGTTATAGACCGCGCTGAGAAAACAAAAGGGATGCAGATGTCAGCACCGCTTTCGGTAATAGTGCCTACTTGGCAGGCGGCGGACCGACTTGGCCCGTGCCTTGGCGCCCTGTCCGAAGCACTGTTTGATGGGTTGATACTGGAAGTCATTCTGGCAGATGGCGGATCCGGAGACCAGATTGCTGAAGTTGCAGACGCGGTGGGAGCACGACTGGTTACAGCGCCCAAAGGACGTGGACGACAACTGGCGGCGGGCGCACGGGCGGCGAACGGCGCCTGGTTGTTGTTCCTGCATGCGGACTCGGTCATGGGGCATGGTTGGCACCTGGCCGTGCGCAAACACATGGCCGAGGCGCGTGACTGCGGAGGTTTTTTCCAGCTGGCATTTGACACGGACCAGCCTGTTGCACGCGTCGTGGCAGGGTGGGCCAACCTTCGTGCTCGATGGCTGCGGCTCCCTTTTGGCGACCAGGGCTTGTTGATCTCGCGTCAGATATATGAACAGACGGGCGGTTATCCAGAGACCGACCTGATGGAGGACATAGCTATCGCGCGCGCGCTCGGCAGGAAGCTACGCCCATTAGGCGCTCAGATTGTGACATCAGCGGAACGCTACCAGCGTGAAGGATGGTTCAGGCGCGGCGGTCGCAATCTGTATCTCCAGACTCGTTACTTCATGGGCGCGGACCCTAAGGACCTCGCAACGCGCTATCGGCGAAACACGTGACAGCCAAACGTTGGCTGGTCATCTTTGTGAAAGATCCTGTTGCAGGGCGCGTGAAGACGCGGCTGGCACGTGGCATCGGAACTGTGGCGGCGGCCTGGTGGTTCCGACACCAGGTTGCGCGGCTTCTGCGCAGACTTGGTCAAGACCGGCGCTGGGAGACGGTGTTGGCCGTGGCTCCAAACGCCGCGCTTCAAAGCCGGATGTTGCCTGGCCGACTGCCGCGTATTGCGCAAGGTTCTGGAAACTTGGGAGCCCGGATGGGGCGGGTACTGCGTGACATGCCGCCGGGCCCCGTCGTGATCATTGGTTCTGACATCCCGGGCATTCAGGCAAGCCATATTGACGCGGCATTTCGTGCACTTGGCCGGCAGGACGCAGTTGTCGGCCCAGCCGAGGATGGGGGCTACTGGCTTATCGGTCTGAAACGTGGCGGCGCAGCGTGCCCGGCGAACATCTTAAGGGACGTTCGTTGGTCGTCAGAACATGCTCTTGTCGATACCATTCTCAGCATGCGGCCATTGACGGTTGCGCGGATAGCCAACTTGGCAGATGTGGATCACGCTAAGGATCTTACACCAGCCGAGGTGCGCGCCACAGTTCAAGAATGAAGAGCATCCAAGAGGCCGAGATACTACTTACGCAAATCCTAGAGCGATCCTCACAGAAAGAGTGGCAGTTCTCTTAGATCTTCTTGGCAAAAGACCAACGGTAGTCCCCCATTCTTGATGGGGTGGTCACGGCTCAGCTCCGCGACCGAGCTTTCGATCGCCGTATCGCTGCTCAGGCAGTCTGCGTGATCGTTGCGCATCCGTGAAGTATCCAGCCCAAAGTTCCTCTCACCTGTGGTGACACGCCAGTGCCCCATCATACTCTGGGACTAAACAGCTAGTTTGACGTCATCATGGCCAGTCGTGCGTTGATCTGCTCGCGATTGGCTGCGCCGAATTGGGTTTGATCTGGTGGTTCGAACAGTGTGTTCAGCACTTGCATTGCGGTGCGGGTGTAATTCGCAACATGTGTCACGAACGTTTCGCACCGGGTGTCGCGCAACACGAATTGTGCGTCCCGCTCATCGTCCATGGTGTAGTCGGCTGCAAAGATCCGGACTTCGGTTTCTGGTGGTACAATCGCGCGGACAGCTTCCACGACCTGCCCGAGTACCGACAGGTCACTGAGAGGTGCCATCAGTTCGTCGCCACAATCGACAAGCGTTACCCGGCGGACCCTGTCACGCAAGCCGCCCACCCCAAGCGAGCCGAGCATGCTTTCCATTCCTTCAAGCATTGGGTCTGCCGCATCAGGGGATACATGGCAGCGTCGCGCGAAAAAGCTGACAAGTTCGACCGGGGTATCGTCCGGTTCAGGGGCTGCTTCGCGAAGGTCGCATAGGCGAACTGCCGGCTTCTGGTCTCTGTTGTCCTCGTGTTGAATTGCGATAAAGGCGAAGACGTCGTCCGGAAGGTCGATATTGTGGGTAACTCTCAGGGCCTTTGCCATGTTTTCAATCTCTCCCCTACGCGCATTTCGCGCCGTTTGCCGGCCAGACGGACGAGCCGATATGCTGCGTCAGTGACGATCGAAGACAAGGATGCAGGGGGGCGGTAAAAGATTCAGGTTTGCCTTGGCCTGCTGTTGTGAAGATCAACATTTTTGATCAGGAATAGTGGGCTGCAGTCGTAGACGAGGCTGACAAAATAAGTCGGTGTCCCGCCAATCAACGTCCATGGCGCAAATCATGCGCCACCGCCCCCTTTGACTGCCCGATGATGCATTCCCTATGCCCTCGCTTACGTCTGTCACACACCGTATCCAACGGCTGCCTATGACCAAATAAGAAATACTTAAGAAGTTGTTCTTGGTTGTCTGAGGTTCTCTCGGTGCTCTTGATCTTTTTGGGGAACTGGTTGGCTAGTTTGCCAAATTTGCAAGAGGCTGGTTGCCAATCGTCTCTTCGATAATCCTGATCAACCATTCCCGCTCTGCCGTCTTGGGCTGGCTTTCTTCCCAGTATAGAAAGAATGTAAAGGTGTCTTCATCCAGCGGCAGCGGAAGCACCCTGAGTTCAGCGTTGTCGCGCAATTGAGCTGCCAGCCGTTGGGTCGTGACGGCGATCAGGTTCGCGTTGGATGTCAGTCTCGAAAGTCCGAAGAGGCTCGATGTCGTGACCGCTACCTTGCGCTTCAGCCCTTTGCGCGAAAGCACCTGGTCAATCATGCCCGTGCCATCGCCGCGGATGGAAAAGAGGATCTGAGGTGCCTTGATGAAGGTGTCGAAGTTCAGACCCTTGGCGACCACTGGGTGATTTGGTGCACACACACAAACCAGTTTTTCTTCGACGAGATGGCGCGCCTTGAAACGCTGAGCCGGTAGATCGGTTGATCCAATTCCAAGATCGACTTCATTCTGGTCGAGTTGCTCGGTGATCTCGGACGGTACGAAAGGCACGGTCCGGATCGAGGCGCCCGGCGCCTCTTTCTGAACTCGATCAATGATCTCAGGCAAGAATACGAACTCGAAATAGTCGCTTGTTGCGAGGCGAAGATCAAAGCTGGCGACGGCCGGATCAAAATCCCGGTTGTGGTTGATTGCCCGTTGAGCAGCCGTAATCGCAGTGCTGACATCCGGTGCGATTTTCAGTGCCAGTTCCGTTGGGCGCATGCCGCCCGCGGCCCGGACAAAAAGCGGATCCCCCAGACTTTCGCGCAGCCGGTTCAGTGCGTTGCTCATGGAGGACTGGGCCAAGCCGATTCGATCTGCGGCGCGGGTAACATTCCCCTCCGCCATCAAAGCGTGAAAGGCCACCAGAAGATTCAGATCGAAAGCTGCAATATTTTTCATAGCAATTCCTTAGTTTCAAAGATGTCCAAAATCAATAACTTAGGCGCGCCCTGCAGTATAATTGTTAATGTCAATTATTGCTACGCAAATAATCAATTTGAAAAATGATTAATGTTGCGGCTTCATTTGCATGGTAAATATCTGGTGAATGTAAACTTTGTTTGGAGAATGATATGCGGCTGAGTTTCCCAAGATCCCGCCCAAGGGCAAAGCTGGTGAGGGCACATTTCATCCAGCATGCAAGATGCATCTGGAGAAGTGCCATTTCCGAGTTCGCAAGTGTTTGGCGGCATGAAGACTGTGGTCCTGACGCTGAATGGGCGGCGCTCCCATGCCACAAGGCGGAGCCGTTCCAATGAGCAATTTGAGCATACGCAAGATGCGGATATACCTCGCCGCCGTGGCAGAAGGTAATTTCACGCGCGCATCGGTTCGTGAGAACATCAGTCAGCCTGCTGCGACCATTGTCATCAATGAAATCGAGGAAACAATCGGAGCGCAGCTGTTCCTGCGCCGGGGAAATGCGCGCGAGGCCAAGGTGACAGAAGCCGGGCGCATGGTGACGGAGACTTTTGCACGGATCGTCTCTGTCTATGACAATGAAACCTCGTCCATTGACGACCTGACCGGGGGTAAGCTCAAGCCCAGCAGGATCTTGCTCCAGCGCGGCTTCTCGGACTCGCTTCGGGGTGCTTGGATTCTTTCAATCGGTACCGCGTTTTCACCGTGTCAGATCAGCTTCGAGACTCTCGACCGCGCGCAGATCGTCGGTGCGGTCCGCGGTCGAGAGGCCGCCATCGGGCTGATAGACGGAATGGCGGAC
>JBGCFK010000294.1:0-4916 GCA_045106875.1 Paracoccaceae bacterium
GACTTCAGATAATGTTCCTGCGTCAGGCGTGCACGCTTGGGATCATTCACATAGCCGCCCTGCCCGATACAGAGGAACGCATCATGCGCGTCCGCAATGTCCGGGCTGGCATAATAGACCGTGTTGGTGGCGACCAATGGCAGGTCAAGATCGTATGCAAGGCCGACCAGTCCCGGCTCGGTTGCATCCTCTGCCGGTGTCCGCAGCGCCTTGTCCGTTCCGTGGCGCTGGATCTCGATATAGAGCCTGTCTGGGAAGAGCCCTGACAACCGCTCTGCCAGCCCGCGCGCGTCTTTGCCTGCCGCGATCAGGCGACCCAGAGGACCATCTGCACCACCGGTCATGCAGATCAGCCCTGCGGTACGGTCTCGGAATCTGTCCAGCGGGACATGTGTCAGCTGTGAAGGATCACCATCCAGGAACGCGCTCGAGGTCAACCACATGAGGTTCTCGTAGCCCTGCCTGTCCTGCGCCAACAGGACAAGCGAAGCAGGCGGCGGAGGACGTTTGCCCGGCTCAGGCTCAGTACTCTGCACTGCCAGTTCACAACCAATGATCGGTTGCAGTCCAGCCTTCGCCGCGCCCTCCGAATATTCCAGCGCACCGAACAGATTGTTGCTATCGGTCACGGCTGCAGCGGGAAAGCCCGCTGCGACCACAAGGCCCGGCAGCTTCTTCAACGGCAAGGCTCCCTCTAGCAGGGAGTACGCGGAGTGGATGCGGAGCGGGATGTATCTGGGTTCAGGCATGATCCCAGGTTAGGCAGATTCGCCCCGCACCCGCTACTATATATTGTGATATATTGTGCTTCAGCGCAGTGACAGTAACCCTGCCCGGCGGGCGATTGTCGGCCCCGGCCCAGTTAGCCCCTGTGCAGTTTCGCGGCAAAACGCTGGTTCAACTCGTTCCTCGCCAACCCAAGCCGTTTCAGTTCATCATCGCTCAGAGCGTCTAATTTGGAGAACGCGCGGGCGGCACGGGCTTCCGCTGCATTCTCACCCAGCCAAACCAGCCAGTCAGCCAGACGCGCGGCAAAGACCTGATGTGTGGACGTCGATGTATTCATTGCGCGGCTCATGCTCATGGTATCACCCCATCTTTCTCGGAGCCCCCGGATTGGGGTCACAGCGCAGAAATAGGACCTCTTCGCACGTGCACAATGCATCCTTCGTGCAAGCCTGCCTTGCGTTTTGTGCATGGTTTACGCGCGTGGCAGGATGGTGTTCACTCCTACCGCCAATCAGGAGCCAGATATGTCCGACAACGAAGCCCTCTCGTTTGATGATCCCATGCAGCGCCCACGTTTCACAGGGCTCGCCAGCTTCTTCCGCCTTCCGTATTTAGAGGACTTCGAAGCCAGTCCTCCTGATATCGGCGTCTGCGGTGTGCCCTACGATGGCGGCGTGTCGAACCGTCCTGGTCCCCGCCATGGTCCTCGCGAAGTGCGCAACCAATCCAGCCTGATGCGCCGGATCAATCAGGCGACCGACGCCAGTCCGTTCGAGGCGGCAAAGGTTGCAGATATCGGAGACGCATGGATACAGAAGCCGTACGAGTTGGAGGGCGCGCACCGCGAGATCGAGGCATATTTCGCCCGAGTGCACGCCGCAGGCATCCGCCCTTTGATTTGTGGCGGCGACCACTCGATTTCGCTGCCTGTGATGCGGGCGCTGGCCAAAGATGGCCCGGTGGGGATGATCCACATCGACGCCCATTGCGATACGGGCGACAACTATGGTGGTTCGCGCTTTCATCATGGCGCTCCCTTCAAGGTGGCGGTTGACGAAGGCCTGCTGGATCCCAAACGCACAGTACAGATCGGCATCCGCGGCAGCCTCTACATGCGCGAGATGTGGAAGTTCAGCTTCGACTCCGGCATGAGGGTCATGATGATCGAAGAGGTCGAAGACCGTGGCTGGCGCGCCTGTATTGAAGAGGCACGCGAGATTGTGGGCGAAGGGCCGATCTATGTGTCCTTCGACATCGACAGCCTGGACCCCGCGTTCGCTCCAGGCACGGGAACGCCAGAGGCAGGCGGCATCACCATGCGAGAAGCACAAGGCATGGTCCGGCGGCTGGAGGGGCTGAACATCGTCGGCGCAGATATGGTCGAGGTCTCTCCCCCCTTCGATGTCGGCGGTGTGACCGCACTGAACGGCGCCACGGTTATGTTCGAACTTTTATGCGTGATGGCGGGTCGTTGAAAATTCGACCCAGATGGCGCACTGGATGGGTCTTGCGATTGCATGAAAGAAGCATCGCACAAAAGCTTCATCCAGTCATTTTGCTGCTCTTGCATCTGGCTGATTGCCCTTGCGTCAAGCATCAGCGGATCGAAAGTTCACTTTCGTGATTTGTTTGATCATTCCTTTGCTTGCAGCCGCGCGCTTCAACCACTAGAGAACATCGCGACCGAGGCTCCCGGGCATGCTGTTCCGGAGGGGCCGTCGACCTGAACTGGATTGAACTAGGCCGTCACATTGGTTCGTGTCGGTTTCGTGCTGTGAAGTAGTTCTCTTCACGTCATGAAAAGCAGAAGGAAGTTCTAGATTGCAAGCGCAAGACTGGTCACGTGTCCTCTCAAAATACCGGGAGCCAATCGCGCTTCGAAGCGTTTTCGAACTGGCAGTCTCCGTTTTGCCCTTCTTGATGATCTTCGGATTAGCATGTTGGGCGCTGACAATCAGCGTTTGGATTGCATTGGGTCTTTCTGTGCTCAACGGCCTGTTCCTCGTCCGGATTTTCCTGATCCAGCACGATTGCGGGCACGGGTCATTCTTCAAGAATCGTGAGGTGGGCGACTGGGTCGGGCGGGTGCTGAGCGTCCTGACCGTCACACCATACGACGTGTGGCGCAAATCACATGCGACACATCACGCAACCTCCGGCAATCTGGATCGTCGCGGGACCGGCGACATCCCGACCTTGACCGTGCGCGAGTACAGGCAGAGATCGTGGGCCGGAAGAACTGCCTACTGGCTGTGTCGCAATCCTCTGGTCCTGTTTGGGCTTGGGCCGGCTTATATCTTCCTCCTGCTGCACCGTGTTCCGTTTGGGTTGATGCGTGCAGGATGGCGCTACTGGCTGAGCGTAATGCTCACCAACCTGGCCATCGCGACAGTCGTAGGGGCAGTGTTCTGGTTCGGCGGATGGCAAGCAGTGGCATTTGTATACCTGCCAACCGTCCTGATGGGCGCGTCCATCGGCATGTGGCTCTTCTTCGTCCAACATCAGTTCGAGGATACGAGCTGGGATAATGAACAAGACTGGCAGGTTCAGGATGCAGCGTTTCACGGCAGCTCACACTATATACTGCCCGAGCCGCTGCGCTGGTTTTCGGCAAACATCGGTGCGCACCACATTCATCATCTGGCCAGCCGAATTCCGTATTACCGCCTTCCAGAGGTTCTGCGGGATCATGACGCACTGAACCAATGCCATCGCCTGACGCTCCGCGAAAGCTTCAAATGCGTGAAACTGCATCTGTGGGATGAAGAGAACCGTCGGCTTGTATCGTTTGCCGAAGCACGTCTGCAGCCAGTCTGAGATCAGCGGAAGCGATGGAGCCCGACCACCGAGGTTGATAATTTGAGTAACCGTGGTGCAAAAGTTGTCGTCCGTGATCGGCAGCCCCCCTAGACCGGCAGGTAAGAGGTCAAGCGCAGGCTTTTAGTCGACAATCTGCCGCCACAGCAAATCAGTGCCCCAGACGAACTGCTATTTTTGAACACCCACCAATTTTCGTTGCCCAATCAATACGAGCGAACCGACAGATTACGGAAGGCAGCATCAAAAGCTATCATTCATCCTTGGCTTGATGACCTTCTCTGGCATGCTCGTCGTCTATTGATATTCCCTCGATGCGCTCCTGGCGCGCAACGCTGCCAAGTCACGGTGCGCGGATTACATGTGGATTGAATTTGCCTTACTCCAAGTCCTTGCAGAAGCGTATCATTGTCACGCAACCACCCTGCTTTGCATCGGATACTCTGAGAGACCCCGCATTCAGCTCGGCCAATCTCTGGCACATCGAAAGTGTGTATCCATCCGCAGCAGAGGCGTTTGCGCTGTTTTCTAACGCCTGAGGGACACCTCGTAGCGCATTCTGACGGCTGGATGTTGGAGCGCCGTTATCCACAATTTTGAGGATTGGGTTGTGGTCGGGATCGCAGGCCGCGCTTATGACAATGCGCGCCTCTTTATCTGACGGAACGCTACGCATTGAATACTGCAGAAGCTCGCTCACCATGAGCAGGATCTGCGACCAGTTTGCCTGAATGATCGGGAATGCTTGATGCCCATGTACCTCGACAGCAGCACCTATGATTTCATCTTGCGCCAATACGCAATCAACAACCTCGCGAAGGTCCACATCACCGGTGTTACTCATTGAACAGTCAGTGAATGAGCCAATCAGCGTCTCATCCAACATACCCGTCAAGCGCTGGGTTAGCGTCAGCAAATTGCTTGCTTCGACTTTACGCTCTTCGCCTGAGAGCGATTGGATGGCTTTCCAAGCATAGCCAGCCATAGGTAACATATAGGTTTTTGCCAGATGCATGTTGCGGCGCGTGTTGCTGCGGAGGGTGCGCAACTCCTCCTCAACCTGCTCGATGTCATCCACCCGCCGCTTGGGTGCATCAAAGCGCGATACTATCGCACTGGAGACAGCACTTTCGAACAACTCAAGGGACAATGCGTTTTTCGGAAGATAGTCGACCACACCCGACCGGATAGAACGAATTGCCGTTGTCTCGTCTCCTTCGCCGGTCACGACGACAACAGGGATCGAGTTGCCGTGTTGCCGAGCTATTTCGGCAGCAAACTCTATACCATCTCCATCAGACACCCTGTAGTCGAGCAACAGGAAATCAGGCATTTCCGTCTTCAAGGCTTGCCTTGTATCCGAGATTGTC
>JBGCFK010000295.1:0-3900 GCA_045106875.1 Paracoccaceae bacterium
CGGAGGCGTCGGAGGCGGCGGCGGCGAAGGCGGCGGAGGCGTCGGAGGCGGCGGCGGCGGCGGCGGCGAAGGCGGCGGAGGCGGCGAGGCGGCGGAGGCGGCATCTCGCAACCCCTGTTGGTGCGCTGGCCATTTGCCGACAGCGCTGGCAACAGCATTAGCACGACATGTTGTCAACAAGAGGGCGAAAAAACGACGCTCTGCGATATGTCGCTCGGCCCTCCAGAAACTCGGCAGCACACGCAAGGCCGCCCGTGCGGCAATCGCCACGCTGACCGAACGCGGCTGCTGCTTCAGCCACGCCTTAAGGCTCTGGCGATCCGTGATCTCTGCCATGCAGCGTCTTCTCCTGCCCCGGTTCTCCGGCGCGCTTACGTTAACGCGTTGAAAACCATGCGTCACCATACCCTTTCCCACCGCATGAACGGGTGCTAGTCTACCCGCGACAGGGGAGTCGCAGCAGCCAGGGGGCCAACGCCATGCTTAACCGGGGAACCACAAAGGGCACGACAGGGCTCGCAACAGGGATCCTGTTCGCTGCCATGATGGCGGGCACTGCGTTCGCGGACCATCCGGGCGCGCTCTGGTCGGTGGATCGGTTGGACGTGCGCAGCGATGGCGCAACGGCTGCGCAGGTCTCGGACGCGCGGATGGCGCTGGCCAAGGCCAATGAGACGTATTTCTACGGCGATCGCGGCGTGCGCATGGATGCAATTGTCGCGGCCACAGGCGCTGTGCGGCTGGACGTGATTGACGCAGCCTCGGGGGACGTACTGGTCGAGGGCGCTCGGTTCGAGGGAGGCCCAGAGTTTTCGGGCTCTGCATTGGCCTGGATGGATGGCCTGGATTGTGCCGGGGGCCGCTGCGGCGAGGCAGGCCAGACATTGCTGGCTGCTGTTCAGGACAGTCCGATTGCGCCAGCCAAGGCGATGAGCGTGGCCAAGCCTGAGACAGGGACACAGCCACAAAAGGTCTCGTGGCCGACAAGGGTCACCGGCGTGGTTGCGGACGTCGAACCTCAGACACGAACTGCCAACATTCCCGCACCGCGCCCGCGTCCGGGTGCGACTGATATTGCGGATCTGAGCGGTTTGCCTGATCTGGAGGGCCTCCGCAGTGTCGCGATCTCGCGGAACCCGGTGCCAAACACGTCCATCCCGCCCATTCGGATCTCGCGGTTTGATACGCGCGCGCTGGGGCCGATTTCTTACAGTGCCGATGACCGGATGGTAGTTGGAGAGCCGCGCACGCTGGCCCCTGCGACGCAGGCATTGCCAAGCCCCGGGAAAGACCCTGCCAGCCGTTCGCTGATCGGGCGGTGGGTTGATGGCGTGGCCTCGTTCTTCGGGATCACGGATACGCCTGCGCGACAAGCCAGACCGCAGAACACCGCGCTGGCGTCAGCTCCGAATGTGGAAGTATCGACCTACGCGCCTGCAGGCACGCCACTCCGAGCAAACCAGCGTTGGAAAACACTGCCAACGCCCCAAAGCACAACCCGTCTGGCGGCGTTGGATCAGACTCAGGTCGGGGGGCGTTCTCAATTGCCAGTACCCCAATCCGCGCGTCCATTGGCGGAGACATCGGTGCCGACATCCACTGCTGCGCCCAGCCTGCGCCTCGGTGGACAAGCGACGCCGCAGTCGGTGCGGCCCGCTGCGACGGCAGTACCCAGTGCAACGACCCGTGCATCACAAACCTCTGCGGCCCTGACTGCCCCGCGCACAACGCCAGCCGGAATTCGACTGTTCCCATCGCCCGGCCTTGGCCTGCCTTCTCGGGCGGCCGATCCGCTGTCTGGACCCGAGGTGACGCCAATTCGCGTGACGGCCGCGGCGCCAGCCCCTCGGCGGGCCGCCAACAAGGATCTGGCGGTCAAACTGCATCCGGAGGTCTTCGGAAAGTACTCCAGCGCCTCGGCCGAGCGTTTGTTCGGCAGCTATGGCCGTCCGAATGCTCCCGTGCGTCTGGTCACCGCAGAAGGTGGCAGTGGCGCATCGGTAGATCGGATTCTGTCAAAGCGCGGCCTGGCGCTGGATTCCGGGAAATACGCCAAGGCCGAGCGGGTCTTCTGGTCCGGCAGGAGCGGCTCGCGCGGATTCTGGATAAGCATGCCGCAAGTCGCGCCATCCAGCTTTGTGCTGGTTGCGAGTGCCAAGGCTTCTGTGATCGCGAATGTCTACCCGCGCGGCTCGGCGGTGCAGGTATCAGACTCTGTCGCAAAGGCGCTTGGGTTGAAGCCAGGTCAATGGTCTGATGTGCAGATCGTCGCGCTGAGACAACTGGACCGGACAGCGTCGCGAAGCGCCGAGACGGTCTTGCAGTAAGCGAAGGCTTAACGGCGAGCGCTTGGCGTAACTCCGCGTTAACCATGGTTAAGCGATAGCTGACTTCGCAGCCTTGCGGAGCAGCGCATGATATCTCGATGGATGACCGGTCTGGTGACCGCGTGCCTCATGAATGGGCATGCCATGGGTGGTGCATGGACGCTACCCGAAGGCCAGGGGCAAGTGATTACATCGGCGAGCCGTACCATCACCCCGGTGCGCGCCTGGTTCGGAGAAGTGATCGACGCGGATTCGAACACAAACCAGGTCTTTGCGGAATATGGCCTTTGGGACGACCTGACCGTTGGGGGCAGCTTGTTCGCCAAGTACGCGACCACCAGCGACGACCTTGAGACGCGCATCGGAATACATGCGCGCCACCAGATCTGGACCGGCGATGCAGGCGACGTGTTCTCGGTCCAGGCAGGCGTCAGCGCCCCGATGGAACGTTGGTTGGGCGGCGGTCTTGGAGATAATCGACCCAACTCGGCAACCGAGATCGACCTGCGCGCGCTCTATGGCAGAGGCTGGCAATGGGACCTGGGCAACAGCTTCGTATCAAGCGAGCTGGGCCTCAGGTTCCGGGGCGAAGGATTGGACGAGCAGCTCCGCTTCGATGTCACAGCGGGCCACGAACCCATTCGCGGCGTCCTGTTGCTTGGCAGCGCATTTTCATCGTTTCCGTTGGGCAATAAGGATGAGGTGTCGATAAAGCTGGCACCCTCGGTCGCCTACACACTTTGGCCGCTGCTGGGTCGGAACGAGAAGAAGCCATGGCAGCCAATCTCGCCAGATACGCTTCAGATCGGCGTGACGTGGGATGCCGCGCGCCAAAATTCAGGACTGGAGATCGGCGTCAGTATCTGGAAATCATTCTGATCCGGTGCTGGACCAACAATACAGCTTCATGCCCCGACAGCGGGCATCCGGCGCAGCTGCACGCCATTGATCCGCCAAATCCCATCGATTTGCTGCATCAGATAACCGGCTTCGTGCAGACCACCTGACGCATCCTCGAACAGTACCACCTGTACGGGGCCATAATCGGTATCAACCAGTTGGCGCATCTCGTAGCGCCGAGGGCGCCAGACCATGGGATAGGCGTTCTCAACCATCCGCCCAAAATTGCCGGGATCGCCGAATTTTTCCTGGATCGTAGAGGAAGCAAACCCGAACGCTGTCTCGACATCATTAGCCTGAAACGCCGAAATCTGGCCGGTGATGACAGTCTGTATCGAAGCCGCGGGCTCCTCCGCCACCGCGCGCAGAGGCATCAGGGCAAAGACTGCAAGGACAAGGGCTGACAGCAGAGTGCGCATGTTGATCTCCTTCAGCTTGAAATGGTGGCGCATCCGCAAGGAACGTCAAGCCAAACTCTCCAGTGGCTGAACTGTTTCACGTGAAACATATAACGGCAAATTAATCACCCTGCCGGTAAGCGCAGGCTGACCGCCCTCTTAGCCGCCTGATTCCATATGATTGAGAAGGGCCCATCCGCAACAGGAGGGTTCCGATGGATGATACAGTACAAAGTGACGTAATTTCTCATTGTGCCGAAGAAGGATACGCTGGG
>JBGCFK010000296.1:0-9478 GCA_045106875.1 Paracoccaceae bacterium
GTCTATCACTGCCGAGGAAGCGCCACTGCTGCGCCCATGGCTCAAAGTTGCCGAAACCCTCGGTGGTTTCGCCGGACAGGTGACGGACCGTGCCATCGAAGCGATCGAGATCGACTATGTGGGACAGGTGGGCGAGTTGAACCTCAAACCCCTCACGGCCGCTTTGACCGCCGCGCTTCTGACGCCTCTGATGGGGGCTGGCGGCGTGAACATGGTCTCGGCGCCCTATGTTGCCCGGGAACGCGGTGTCAAAATTGCGGAAACGCGCAAGGACGCACAGGGCGCCTATGGCTCCTATATTCGCCTCGTGGTCCATACCGAGAAACAGGAACGTTCGGTGGCCGGCACGGTCTTCTCGGATGGCCGACCGCGGTTCATTCAGATCAAGGGCATCAACCTCGAGTCCGAGCCGCAGTCCCTGATGCTCTACACCACCAACACCGATGAGCCAGGCTATATCGGCGCGCTGGGAACGCGGTTGGGGGATCTGGGTGTGAACATCGCAACCTTTGCTCTGGGTCGTGCCGAGAAGGGTGGCGAGGCCATCGCGCTTCTGGGCGTGGATCAGGAGCTGTCCTCGGCAACCCTCGACGAGATCGCCGCGCTTCCGCAGGTTAGGCAGGCAAAGGGCCTGGCCTTCTGATCTTTGTGCTATAGGTCCTCCGGAAGGCAGCCCCGCACGGGGCCAATCCAGCGGAGGACCACATGGCCGAAGATCCAATCGTCGCACAAAAGGCGCCCTTTCCCGTCGAGGTCGAAGCGGGGAAATCCTATTTCTGGTGTACATGCGGGCGATCCGACAAGCAGCCTTTGTGCGATGGCAGTCACAAGGACACAGGCCTTGCACCAGAGAAGTACACTGCCGAGAAAGATGGCAAAGTCTTCTTCTGCGGATGCAAAGCCACCGCGACAGCACCGCTTTGCGATGGCTCGCACTCCAAGCTATGAGATCTTTTTGCGTCCCTGGAAGCGCCTGAGGCATGGCGGATTGCTTTTTGCATCCGACCGACGGGCAGGGCCGCACATAGTTGATCTGAGTCTTCCCGACACAACAAAGCTGTAAACGTTCATCCAGATCAATGAGGGAGGTATCAAGGATCATCTTGGTGAGATGCTCGGAGTCTGCGACGGCGCCAGGGAGGACAAGTCCGGCCGGTCGGCGTTCGGCATGGCGCTCGGACCACTGGCGCGTCATGCCTCACTCCTGGACGGCCAGTCCCGCCTCAACCTCGCAGCGGCCATGCTCAGGCACATCGCAGGAACCCAGTGGTCGACGCGACGATACATGAACATGGACCCACTACACGCCGCCAAGAACGATCAAACCGGCCCCGCCGTAGCATGAACAAAGTGCAAAAGATCTGGGCACTACCTCACCTCATCCAGGAGGATGCGGCGAACATGGAGATGGAACTTGAAGAGGTTGGTTGATAGCGAACAGCGACGACAAAGCCCTAGCGGATATCAGTAAGGTCTTGAATTACGTGTTGCGCCACGAACGTGAGGCCATCGGGCTCTCGCTCGGCCCGGAAGGCTGGGCTGAGATCAATTCATTGATCGCAAAAGCGAACATCCCTATCACCCATGCGCTTCTCTACGCGGCGGTGGGGAAGAACGACAAGAAACGCTTTTGGGAGCTATTTCAGTCCAGAGCCCTTGAGGGGGCGTTCTCACCAAGCATCAAAGTTCATCAGCTGGTAAGAACCAGACTTGTTACCAAGGCCGGCGACCACGACTTCTGAGTCGCTTGAGTGGTCGCTCTATTGAAGAATGCTGCCGAGTCCCCGTTTCGGGCGAAGGGGATTGGGTCAGTGTCCGTGGTATACATCCAGTGTCCGTGGTATTCATCCAGCCTTCAAACTCCAATGAAGTCTTAATTGCCAAGCCCTTGCAGCGTACTCAAATCCATCGTTAGGAAACCACCAGAGAAAGCCGTTTGGGACGTCCATTTGCTCTGTCAGTTGCAGATAGGATGATGGATGCTCAAAGCCGTCGGGCAGCAATTCTGTTGAATATGGCATGACGCTCTCGCTCATAGGCCGCTACCGAAGGAACTCGGGATCTTAAATTGATCCGTTGGGGAAATCGCCCGGCCACGAAGCATCTCCACCGTGGTTCACCTGATCCATAATTCTAGCCCGCGCGGCTTCGCCCCAAGCGTTAGGTGGATCGAAACCACATCTCGTAAATCTAACACTCTCGTCAAGGGTGAGAGGATCATCAAAGACACGAACATTAGCCTGAACGTTGACTCCGGCTTGTCGCGCGGCCAGCAATCGGCGGCTATCCATGCCTGTCGTTGCTCGACATTCGCTGCTTGCGCTCCGAATGAGCAGAAATGTCAGATCAAACCGTGTGCTTTGCACTTTAGCCGCAGCGTAGCCTATGGAGTTCGAGATATTGCTGCGCCGCGCGATCTGCTTCACTGATTTCGACCGGTGTATCGAGCGGAAGTGCATATGCGTCCACGGCCATAGCGACCTTGTTGGCGAGGTCGCAGTCCGCTTTGTGGTAGGTTTCAAAGAACAGCCGATATCCGCTAATCTTGACCAGCATCTCTCTTTTTTGTTCGGTACGGGTCAGTTGGTCGGCTGTATTGATGCCATCACGGATCGCCTGACGCGCGGCCTCTAGATCAAAAGCAGGTCCCTCGGTTGACAGGATTCGTGCCCGGAATAGGTCGAGATCAGCCTGCTTGATGATGCCAAATGTCTCGTCCGCAATGTCCTTCGCGAGCTCCAGAGCATCATTGGTGCGTCCCTGCTTCAGAAGTTCGTTTGCAAGGATCTGTTTCTCACTTGGTGTGAAGAATGCGCGATCAGTCTGCCAGAAAGCATACAAGTCTCTGGACAGGCGCTCGCGCCTGCCGCGCATAGCCTCTTCGAAGGCGCTGATCTGACGATCCTTGCCCTCTACCTTCATGACATAGATGCGTTCGTTCATCTGCTCGAACTGTGCCATTTGCTCTCTTGCTGCACTGCGCGACTCGTCTGCTTCCCGCAAAGGCTTCAGGTAAAGTGTGTCGAACAGGCCGAGTCCGCCAGCAATCAGGGATATGACAATTCCGACAAACTTGAGCCAATCCGTGAAGCTCCAGCCATCTGGCTTTTCTTCGAGCTTTCTCAGCCGCTTTTCGAGGCTCTCAAACTGGTTTTGCGTTTCGGTCATTGCAGCGTCCTGATCTGCTGTTGCGTGTCGTCATGCGAAATTAGAGCATGAACGCGTATTGTCTCCAAGGGGGCGTAACCCGTGCTTGGATCTGTGTTCCGTTGTCCCTATAAGGCCCGCGGTCTGACGGGAGAGTTTTCATGGCGAATGTGGCAGTGGTCGGCGCTCAATGGGGCGACGAGGGCAAGGGCAAGATTGTCGACTGGCTGAGCGAGCGCGCAGATGTTGTTGTCCGCTTTCAAGGTGGACACAATGCAGGTCACACGTTGGTCATCGACGGCAAGACCTACAAGCTGCATGCGTTGCCATCTGGCGTGGTGCGCGGCGGTAAGCTCTCGATCATCGGCAACGGCGTTGTTCTGGATCCCTGGCACCTGATGAAAGAGATTGAGACGGTGCGTGGCCAAGGGGTCGAGATCAATCCCGACACCCTGATGATTGCCGAGAACACACCGCTTATCCTGCCTATCCATGGCGAACTCGATCGAGCGCGTGAGACAGAGAACCAGGTCGCAAAGATCGGGACCACGGGCCGCGGCATTGGGCCAGCCTATGAAGACAAGGTCGGACGGCGCTCGATTCGTGTGGCGGATCTGGGGGATGCAGCGACGTTGGAGGCGCGGGTCGACCGTGCGCTGATGCACCATGATGCGCTGCGCCGGGGACTTGGAATGGAGCCTGTGGACCGGGATGCGCTGCTGGAAAGCCTGCGTGAAATTGCGCCGATGATCCTGCCATATGCGGCTCCTGCCTGGCGTGTTCTGGCCGAGAAACGGCGTGAAGGAGCCCGGATCCTGTTCGAAGGCGCACAGGGGTCGTTGCTGGATATCGACTTCGGGACCTACCCGTTCGTAACCTCGTCGAACACCATGGCCGGGATGGCATCAACCGGCACAGGCATGGGGCCGGATGCGGTGAATTTCACTCTGAGCATCGTGAAGGCCTATACCACCCGTGTGGGCGAAGGTCCGTTTCCGACAGAGTTGTTGGACGCAGACGGGCAACGGCTGGGCGAACGTGGGCACGAGTTCGGTACCACGACCGGGCGCAAGCGGCGGTGTGGCTGGTTCGACGCGGCTCTGGTTCGGCAGACCTGCACAACAGGCGGCGTCGACGGGATTGCGCTGACGAAGCTGGACGTGCTGGACGGGTTCGAGACGCTGAAGATCTGTACAGGCTATAGACTGGACGGCGAGGAAATCGACTTCCTACCCACGGCTGCGGCGCAGCAAGCCCGTGTTGAGCCGATCTATGAGGAACTGCCCGGCTGGGCAGAGACGACTGCAGGCGCACGGCGCTGGGTTGATCTGCCCGCAGAGGCGATCAAGTACATCAAGCGTGTCGAAGAGCTGATCGAGTGTCAGGTCGCGCTGCTGTCGACCTCGCCCGAGCGGGATGACACGATTCTGGTGATGGATCCGTTCCGGGATTGAGACGACGCAAAACCTTCCGGTAGCTGGATTGTTTCACGTGAAACATTGAATTAAGCCTTTAGCAACGGAGTGACAGCGTGTGCTGTTCAATCAGGTGCCCTGGCGACAATCTTGGCCATGCAGTGCAGGGCTCCGAGGTTCTCGGCTAGAGGCATGAGGCCTGGGATGCGTGTTACCGAATAGCCCAGCATTGCCCAGATCGCAGCGTTCTCATTGTCTACTACGGACAATTCGGGCCATGTTTTGCTGGCGAAGCCTGGCAGCCAGACAGTGCGGCCTTGCGGGCCGAGGTCTTCGATCAGAACGTTGTTTACCGGAAGATGGAACCAAGTTCGGTGCTGCTTCTCGGGTTGGTCCTTCCAGATCAGTGGTAGCGGATTTCGAATAACCCGTGCGCCAGCCTTTTCCAGCGTAGCTGCGACCTCATCAAACTTGTCGGCCAACGCGTGTGGCCGGTCGGGGTGCCGCAGCAATCGCGCTGCGCGGCGTGGACAACCAACCAGAAATCGGGGCGTGCCGTCGTGCTCCTCGCCTGCAGGCGCAACGAACAGATCGATGTGGAACATCGGCTGCGTACTGCCTTCCGAGATTTTCCAGTGGATCGTATGGGTCCAACCTTTTGCCGGGCGCTCGGTCGGCTCGGTCGTTTCAGGTTTCACAGGCGCTGCTGTGCCGAGGACGAGGGGCCTTCGGCTCTCGTCTATATGAGTGGCAAGCGCCTCTGCGTTACCGCCATTCAAGGTGACCAGATCCGCACCTATCAACAGCAAGTCGCCTGCTGGGATGATGTTGCCGCCTTCGAAATAGGCCGTGGTTTCAGCCAAGGGATGTCCAGCGCCATTGGCGAGTATTCGGGCTGCATCCAGATCGCGGTAGCGGTCGAAATGTGGTGGTATGACCAGTTCGCCATTCACTCGCGCGAGAAACAGATCCTGCGTCCAGAGTGAGAACGGCAAATCCGCCGGCGCCTCGATCAGACAGGCTTCTGCGCCCGGCCCGCTTTTCGCAACCCATTCCGCTACCTTGGCCGTTGCAGGCTCAGCCACCAGAATGTCGAGCCGCGCATGGCCAGGAAGCCGGTTCAGAACCGGAACAATCGCGCTTGCGAAGGTTGTGGCGCTGTACTCGGATACCGCAAGAAGGATGCGGGAGATCCGCCCACGCTGAGCATCGACAAGCCGCGCTATCGGGAATTCCTGACCCCGGTGCTGCTCGGATACCGGATTCCGTCGCGCGGCGGCATGTAAAGTGCGCGCGCATCATGCCGGACCATTGCCGGTTTTATCTCGAAGTCTGCTCCAACGCCACTCATGCCAGCCCCCAAACCGGACTCTACCAAAACACTCAAAGTAGTCGGCTCAGACATACCATACTCCCGATACTACACGCATCCCCCGTGCGTGATTTTAACGCGCTTTGTGGCGAAAGTCTGAATGGCGATCTAATTACCTTGCGATACGCAGCGAGGTTTGCGGTAGGAGAGCATTATGAGTTACAAAATGCGAAAGTTTCTGGCAGCCATGGTGCTGCTGATCGGATTACCGATTTATATCGTGGTCGCTGTTACTCTTGCCGGCATGTTTGAACGCCTGCCGCTTATTGTGGAACTGGGGCTCTATATCATGTTGGGCGTAGCATGGGCTCTGCCGCTGCGTGCATTGTTTCGGGGGATCGGACGACCCGATCCGGATGCCCCGGACAACACTCGCGGATGAAGCTAGGTCAGTAGCCCTCTGAACCTTTCACGATCACCTTGCGCCATGGCAAAAATGCCATCGTCGATCAGGACCAGTGAACCCGATCGTACAAGCTTCCCGAAACCCTTGATACGGTCGGCCAGTTCGCGGGGCTGGTCTGCCGGGATGGTCTCGAGGACGGACATCACCTCTCGCCGGGTAAAGCGTGCCTGCCCCTTTACGAGTGTCAGCCATGCCGCGGAAACGGCAAGCTCGTCGGCCACAGTGTCCGCCTGTGCCATCTGTGCAAGCTCTGCCGCTGCGATCTGGGTTGTCTCGTTGTCCGACGTCAAAGGACCAGCCGCAGGTGCCTGCTCAGGCGGTTGAGTGGCTTCGGTCTCACCGGGCGCGCTCATCGTGGTGGCGCCATGGACACGTGACAGCAGCTGCTGGAACCGGCTTGGTTTGTCGCTGGTCGCAGGCTCTTCTGGTTCAACAGTTGGTTCAGCGCGCGCGGCGATTTCTTCCGGCTGACGTTCGGACGGCGGTTCCGGCTCGGGATCTGCCGCGGGCGGGGCTGCAAAGATCGAGCGGAATGGCACGTCATCCACCACGTCCTCGACGCTTTCCACATCTGGTTGAGGCGGAACCTTCGCAACGGGTTCAGAGCCGGTGGCTTGTGGCGACGCAAAGATCGAACGGAACGGCACGTCGTCCGAAGGATCCCCATCGCCGCCAGATGCAGGCTCTAAAACTGCCTCTGACGCTACCGCGCCAAGATCACGGACCTTCTCCGCATTGGGCGGTGGCGCAAAGATAGATGCGAGCGGAGCAGGTTCGGATTCACTGATTTCAACTACGGGTGCATCAGCCTCCTTCGATACGTGCTCAACCGTGGGACCCCCTTCAATCCTCGATTCTGACTGCATTTCGTCGATTGTGTCGGACAGCTGATTATCAGAGCCTTCGCCGTGCACAGGGTCAGCGTCGGGGGGAAGGGCCGAAGTGGCGGTGGCTGCCAAGGCTGCTGCGGCGGGAGCCGCGAAAATATTGGTCAGCGGCGAGGAACTGAGCGCGGAATCCGGAGTTGGATCAGGCGCATTGGAGACGGTTACGGGTTCAGCCGTTTCAGTCACGCCTGCGGCAATCTGCTCTGGTGCCGGCTCTGGCTCAACGTCTGCCGCGAGTTCCGTGAACGCCGGTGGTTCAGACGCGAAATCAGTATCTGGTTCCGGCGTGGGAAGTGACTGCGAGTCAGTTGAGTGCGCCGTCTCCAGTTCTGCATCCAGCTTAGCCTCGGTCGCCTCCAAGTTTGAGTCGAACGCGTCGGCCATCGCACTCGAGGCAGCCGCAACCGCCGTTTCTGGCGATGCAAGCTCGTCCAGATCAGGTTCGACTGCTGTCAATGGTACAGATGCGCCATCGGGGTCCAGCTCGTGGGCATGCAATTCTTGTGCAGGGGCCTCTGTCTGCGCGTAGGCTTGCGCTGGGTTGCCAAATTCGGCCTCTGGCAGCTTTGCTGTCTCAGCCTCTGCGAAGATGTCAGTCAGGGGGGCTTCCGGTGTCGAATCAACCGGCTGGTGACTTTCTTCCACTGCGCTTGTAGCCGCATCTTCAGGCTCGACGGCGGTCGTGTTGGCGGTATCCAGATCACGATTGTTCGCTGAGTCGAGTCCAGGATCCTGGCTATCCGCAGTGTCCGCAACTGCTTGGCTGCTTGCATATGCAGCACCAGCTGTTGCTGCGGCCGCCAATCCTTGTCCAAACGCGCTGCCGTCTAACTTGGCTTCTGCAGTTTCGGCTGCAACCTCAACTTCGGGTTCAGGTGCAGCGGTGCCATCCGCATGTGTGGCATCCTCGGCACCTGACGTATCGGGTGTGATATCCGGCGCTTCATTGCGAATTACGACGATGCCCGGAGATCCGTCGCCATCCAGAGCCTGTTGAAGTTGCTTGGAATCGAATCCTTCTCCGCCCCGAGCAAGTGCCGGCGTGTCCGAAATCATCTTTTGCATGAGGCCCAGGACCTCTTGCAGACGTTCTACTGGATTGTCGTACCCTTCGATGGTGCAGGCAAATGCGCCAAATCGTACGTCAACCTTCTTGTTTTGGTCAGACATGTTATCCTCTGTCCGTGCACACCTTACGCAATCCCCGTATTTGCGCACCGTCCGTGATCTGCCCCTCCGGGTCAACAGCGGTCGCACGAACGTCGATCAATCTAGGGTGTGTGGTCAATGAGGTTAAATGAAGGCAAAAATGATTACATTTCCGTATCCGCTGACTCTCGTGGGTGGCGGTGCGCTCGATAGGCAGATGTTGGTCGAGGCTATGGCGCTGGCGCCAGAATTGGTTGCTGCTGATGGTGCAGCGGATCGGTTGGCTGATTGGGAGCTTTTGCCCCAAGCAATAATTGGCGACATGGATTCCATCCGCGACTCCAGTGGCTGGGCGGCGCGGACGCGCGTGCTTCATCTGCCCGAACAGGACACGACCGATTTTGAAAAGTGCCTCTACGCAACCGAGGCGCCGTTCTATGTGGCGGCGGGTTTCACCGGGCAGCGTATCGACCATACGCTCGCGGTGTTCCACGCCATGCTGCGGCATCCCGACAAGCGGGTGATATTGCTTGGTGAGGCAGAGGCCTTGGCAATGGTCCCACCGGGGGTGTCATTTTCGGTTGAACTGGAGGCGGGTGCCCGTGTCTCGCTTTTTCCGCTGCTGCCAGTGACGGGAACGTTGTCAGAAGGTCTGGAGTGGTCGATCAGTGGCCTGGAGATGGCTCCCGGAAAGGCTATCGGTACATCTAACAACGCTGTCGCTTCTCGGGTGGCAGTTCGGTTTGAGTCCCCCGGCGTTCTGTTTCTGGTCGAACGGCGGTTCCTCGGTGCGCTGGTGAGTGCCATCTCCTCAGCCGATTCGGAATAAACGGCCATGAAAGCTACGCTTTCATGATGCGCTTTCTGGAGCCCAGAATGACCGCAAAATCAAGACTACAGGTCGAGAAATGGGCTTAGGCCTTGCAGGAGGCTGTCCAACGAGGCCTGCACTGTGTTGCCTGATGTCTGCACTGTCAGCTCTGCGCGTCCATATGCGGGGGTTCGGGCTGCCAGTATTGCCTTTAGTTCTGCCATCGCCTGCGGATTGCCGCGCATCGGCCGCTCATCACCTTGTGCACGTACACGGGCCATGTGGTCCTCG
>JBGCFK010000297.1:0-5251 GCA_045106875.1 Paracoccaceae bacterium
TCGATGTTGGCGTTGTTTCCGGCCTGCACCAGCGGACTTGGGTTGAACCCGCCACCAAAGGCGAAGTCGTATTCAGCCAGAGCGCCATCGCGAGCCGACTTGTCCAAGGCGAACTGGCGACTCTGCTCCTGCCCTGCGCGGTCGAAGGCGGCAAGGGAGAGGTCATTGACGGCGTTGTCTTGCGAACGCAGAAGCGGGTCCATGCCGTCTGCGAAGCTCTGGGCGCCGATCGGGATGCCTCGGTTCTGAAGGCGGTCCTCTTGGCGGAGCTGGTCGCGATTGTGGTACTCTGTGACGCGCCCGATATTGCGGTCGAAGATTTCAGCCTCCAACTCGGCCATGTCGCGGGGCGCGGCCCGGTCAGGCAAGGAAACGCCGCCGCCCATAATCGAGCCGACGAGATCGAGAGCGCCGCCCTCCTGCATGCCGCGCAGTTCGGACTGGAACGGGGTCTCCACAATATTGACCGCGCCCTGCTGGCCTTGGCCAGGGGTTCCCGCGGTGAAATTCCCGTCAGACCCAACGTACCCATACTCCACATTCCCGTTCGGGCTGTAGGTGTTCAGGTTGTTATATTGGAACTGCGCCTGCGCCATCGCATATGGATCGGGCGCCGCTGGCATGCTTGGAGTCTTACCCATCTATCCACCTACACTCATCTTTTGTCAGCCCGAATACGAGCAAATCTTCGCCATTATCGCCGCCCTGTCGCATGCGGCCCTCCTCTTGGAACCCAATGCGCTGCATGGTTTTCCATGACCGAGTGTTTGACTCGGAAATGAGGGCAGTCGTTCGACGGCATTTCAGTGTCTCAAAGGGATATGCGAGAAGCCCCCTGATCACCTCCGGCCGTGCCCACATGGGCGACGTTGCGGCGATGCTCTGAATTACGTCGGAGCCGGTGTATCCGTGATACACGACACCAGCGATCAACTGGGAGCTGTCTCTCGATAGCACACCAATGGACCTGTAAGAAACCCAAGAATTTGCACAATCTAATTTTTCTGCAACCCAGTCTGCAATCGCTTTGTCAGCGCCCCAGACCAAAGGGCCCGAAACTACAACCCTTGAGCCTGACTCTTCATGAAAAACTTCGTTCCCATCCATTCCAAGGTCTCCCGTCCATTGGTGAATTGCGCGCGCAGCTGGAATACGGAACCCGCTCCAGCCACCCCCATCGCCGCATCGATCGTCGTGCCTGTCGTGCCGTCGCCGCGCAGATCGGGCGAGAAGCATACGGGGCCTGTCAGGACCGTGTTCTCCTGCCAGTCCGATCCAAGGGACGTCGACACGTTGATCGTGCCCGATGTCCGAAACTTGTATTGCACCGACACGACGTTGACGTTCTGCCCACCCAGCGGATCGCTGAACCCGCTCTGGTAGGTGATAGTGATCTCCGCCCCATTGTCGGCAGCACCAGTCAGCTGGCACACCCGGCCCGCCGCATCCATGAAATACAGGCCATTGCTGAACGAGGCCCACGCGACCGCATCAAGTCCGCTCCAGGTGGTGGGTGCCCCCTGTTGCTGCCCATAGATCACTTGCCGCGTCGCACCGGTCTCATCCACGGCGTTGAACACAATCACCTGCCCGGTGCCGTCCAGCTCGGTGCATGTTCGCAGTGGCGTGCTGAAGTCGGCCCACTCCGCTTCCAGGGGCATTGATGGGGAGATGCCGTCGCCCTCTGCGACCTCATCCCCAGATCGCAGCACGGAAGTCATGGAGATGGTGCCCTCCGTCGTCATCACGAGGAGGTCCGCGCCGCGCTTAACGGTTGAGCGGCCGCCCGGCAGAACGTCGGGCATCTTATACCGCCCCATCAGGCGCCAGTCCGTGGCATCAGAGGGGTCGATCCCCTCGTAGATCACCGCGTCGCCCTTGCTCGTCAGGATGACCAGCACGTCGTTTGAACCGTGGGCCGCGTTAACGGTCCATGTTGCGATCTCTACGATCTTGCCGCGCACGTTTCCAAGGTTGCCAAGGGGAAACTGGAAAACCTCGCCTTGCACGGCGGCCGCGTCGAGATAGTAGAATGTGGTCGAGTCTTCGGGCCATAGGTACACTCGCTCATTGTGGGAGATGACCCCGACAAACGGCCCGGTATACGTGTTCAGATTCCCCGCCGTCACGCCCGTCGTGAGCGTCGGAGTCGCCCACGTCGTGCCGTCATAGCGCCGGAACTCAGTCCCGTTCACGCCAAGCAGGTTGCCGGATTGCGTGGTCCAGCGCCAAGCGTCTGATGTGAATCCCGCCTCAAGCAGCGTGTTCGCGGGCAGCACCGTGCGAACCTCGCCGCCGGACGTGCCGATCAGGGTGCTGTTGCCGTTGATCTCGAATGACGCCAGAGACCCCGTTGTGTTGAGCGGCGCGGTCAGAGTGTCTGTCACCGTATAACCACGACGCGAGCGCACCTTGCCGCCCGTGATCGTCATGTTGTCCAAGGCGAGGGCGTGAGTGAGGGGCAGTTGCGCCTCTGGATCGGTCAGGCTGATCCCGGCGACGGGGGGCTTGGAATTGCGAGGGAATGTCTTGGGCATGTCACCCTCCTGCGAAGATCATGTAGCACACGCCCGCGGTGGGGAATGACACGTTGGCCGCCGCACCGCCGCCAACCGACGAGGACGTCACGATGTCAGAGCCGCCAGCATCGGTTTCACCCGTCACGGAATCGGCAGTTGTGGTCTCGGTCCCGGTTCCGCCCCCTGCCCCGTCGCCGAGATCGTGGTCGTGTGTGTGGGGGTCGGACGTGAAGGTGTGTGTGTGGGCGGCAATGGTGACGTCATGCGTGTGGGCGGGCAGGTTCGCTGCGGTCAGCGTCAGAGCCGACGAGGCGGCGCCGATAGCGCCGATCCCTGCCCCAGTGGCCCCGATGGGCAGCAAGCCCGTCCAGTTCGGCAGCGTTGCGCCACCAAGGAGCGTCGCCAGCTCGGGATAGGCCGTCGCGCTGAAGGCTGAGCCGTCCATGCAGAGCCAGCCGTTCTCCTCGGTCCCGGTGTAGCTCATCTTGATGTCGCCGATCGTCGCCTTCACGACGAACACAGATGTCACGTAGGTGACGATCGAGGTCAAGAATGCCAGCAGCCCAGGATCGGAGATGTCGTAGACTCGAGTCTTGCGACGCTGGCTGAGGGACAGGCCGGCAACTGTGGGTGCGGTGGGGATCGCCATCAGTAGAGTGGGACGTTGATCGACAGGCCGTCGTTCGTGTACGGCGCGAGCGTGTAGATGTCGACATCGGGCGCACCGATCTTAATCGGCCGAGAGCCGCCTTGCTCTTGCGCGGCGCGAGTGTCCTGCGCCTGCAGGGCCTCCCGGCGATCCTCGGCGTGGTTCTCGCCCATAGCCTTGAGCAAGCGCCACTTCAGCTCCAGCTTCAGCGTGTAATTGTCGAAGATCGTCGCGTCGGTGTCGTACTCGAACTCGCGCTTGGCACGGCCATAGAACGGCTGGCCCGTGTTGTGCTCGCCCTTCTTGCTGAAGATCGGCCACTGCGTGATGTATTCGAACTCGAAGACTCGAGTCGAGTCTGGGGCTTCCCGCAGGATCAGTTCACCCTCGCCAAACCGCCAGAGGGGCATGACGGTGTTGAGCGGGTAGTTGCGAAAGAAACTCCACGTCTCAGCCCGCACGGGGCCGGCCGGACGCCACCACCCTTGGTTCTGTTCGAAGAACGTCTCAGTCCGCATCCGATCCATGTCGGGTGGAAGTGGAATCGAGATGTCGGTGGGCCCAACCGAGAACTGAGCAAGCCGCCAGAAATCCTCCCAATTCCGAGTGCGCATAAGGTGCCGTGTGGCGTCGTATGCCACAGATCGCATCTTGCGCGCGTACTCGTTATTGGGCTGAGCTTGGACCTTGGTGCCAAAGATAAACTTCTGCTCGGGGATGCCCGCATGGACACCCACCTCGTTCAGAATATCCACAATTGGCTTGCTCAGGGGCATTGCTTATTCCTCGACAGGTTCCAAGGCCGCCTCATTGGCAGCAAGGATGGGGAGATCGGGCATCGGCACCTCGGCGGCGACGGGAGGCGCGACAGGCGGGATCGCTGGTTGACGGCCCGGCATGCTGGGTGCGGCCTGATATTCAAGGCCGTTGGCCTCTGCCATCTGGCGCGCAAGGTCCGGATTGGGGGCGGTGCCGTGCTGACCCATCATGCTGATCTGGCCGAGCTGGTCGTCGTTCGGCGCGTGGGTGCCGGCATTCATCATTACCGTCCGGTTGACGGCGGCCATCTGATCAGACTGCTGTTGCAACGTGGTGAGCTGCGCGCGCAGATTGGCCACCTCCTGCAGGAGAGCGGTGTTCTCGGAGGCAACGCGCATCGGCGCGGCGGAATCAGACGCCATGCCCAACCACTCGATCGCCTTCTGGCGCAACTGAGTGCCGCCCATGCCGACGCTCATCAGGTTGGAGTCCGACATAGCGGCCAGCTGCTCCACCGAGTAGACGTTCATGACCTTGAGGTTCATCACCATAGCCCGGCCAATCAGGGGCCATTCGGCAAGTGGCGTGCCTTCCACGAAGTCCTCAGCGGCACCGCGTTGGAAGTGCGCGTATTGATCCGGGTACATCTGGCGATGGCGATCCGTTACCTTCTGGGTAACGTTCGTGCCCGCCTCACCCGGAACGGTGATCGTGACGAACTCCTCGTTCTTGTAAACGAGACGGCCCGCCTCAACGGAAGCAGGCCCGTCAATCACGGAGTCGGAATAGAATTGAGCGATGACGCCAGAGTTGGATCGTGGAAGGGCGTCGGCGGAGGGCACATCGAAGTCCATCGGGACGACATGGCCGGGACGAATAGCTTGCTGCATCGGTTCCTCCTTGCAGTGTTGAGGCGGGGCCACTCGGGCAGCCCCGCCAGATTGTCGATTAAACGTCGCGAGCGTTCAGGTAGACTTGCGCCTCGCCGATGGCGTAGTCGCGCGTCAGGCCGGTTGGGCCCGTCGTGACCGCAGCAACTGCGGCGGCGGTGATCGCCTTGACGCCCGGCATGATCAGGCCCGCAGCAGCATAGCCCGCACCCGGAACGGCAGCGTCGCTGTAAAGCTGATCGCCCGCGGTCACGGCAGCGTCGACCTTGGCGGCCACCTGACCCTCTACGAGGATCGGGATGAAGAACTCCGTCGCGGTGGAGCTTGCTTCCTGCACGGCGAGCACAACGCCAATGTCGCCCGTCAGGACGCCATCCGTGCGCACGGCTTGATAGGTCGAGCGGTCGACCACAACGAACTCACCAACGGCGAGG